>NZ_CAJHAV010000004.1:0-228961 GCF_904846475.1 Psychrobacter sp. LFX-11D | reverse complement strand
AAGAGCATTTCCATCTGTTTTTAAAGGAATGTGAGTGGCGTTTTAACTACAGTGATCCAAAACGTCAATTACATCAGCTAAAACAATGGGTTAAACAGGAACTGAACTAGTTATCTAGGACAGCCCCTAATGTTTTATTTAGCTTGATAGGATATTTTTACGCCAGCCACATAGCCATCGTTGTCTTGGAAATCACTAACGATCTGACCTGTTGGGATTTGACCTTTAGCATCACCGAACCATAAGTATTTACCACCGGCTGATACTGCCCAGTTTTCAGTAAAATTATATTTAGCACCTAAACCAACACTGTAGTAGCCATCAACAGGACCTAGTGACGTTGTTGGATCACCAGCACCGCTATCCCAACCAACTGTACCACTAACCGCTAAAGCTGGCGCGATACGCTTAGCAAGACCAAGCTCTACCTGCCATTGATCGTCATCATATTCAACCAAGTCCAGACCAGGACGTGTGCCACCGACCGTACTCACTTCAGTATAGAGTGGTGGTGTAAGTGTAAAGTCACTCCACGGTACCCAACGTACTTTTGCCGTGGCTAGCATTGTAGGACTGACACCTGTCTGAAAATCAAAATTGACGGATTTAGGCGTGTTAATCTCAATTTTACCATTCCGACTGACCGGAGAGCCTACGATAAATGCATTAGGATAGCTTTCAGATATATCTGCTTTGTGCTCAATTTCAGAGCGATATGTCAAGGCAGCTTTTAAAGCGATTTCTGGCTTACTATAAGCAACACCAGCAATATAACCATAATCCTGATCTGGGTTAACATTTGAGGTGTAGCCATTAGCAAGACTGTACGCTGTACCGCGTAACTTTACATCAGCTTGTACACGTTGCGCTACTGGACCGCCATATACTTGGAAATTTTTATTGGCCCCTAATTTAGCCCCAAGGATAGCAGTAATACTATTACTACGAACTTCTACATTAGTGCCTTCACCCGCTCTAGGGCTAGTAGGATCAAGAACGCTACCAGTGCCAGTACCTGCTGGTCTATTGTCTACAAAATCATTACTACCACTATATTTAGCTGCTGCACCGAATGGCTCATCATATAAAACACCGACACTCAAAGTATCATTGATGTCTGCTTTCACACCATAACGAAAGAAATCATAAGATTCAGAAATATCACCTGTGTTGTTACCACGGGCATATTCCCTATTAGGTGCACCAGGTGGAGGAGTATTCGCATTATCATAGCCACTAACGTCTGCGTCGATGTAGGTATAGACGGCCTCAGCATAGGTGCCATCTTGTAGGAATGCAGTAATATCTTGACCTGAACGATCAAGACCTGCAGCGTTAGACATACTGGCTATAGAAAGAGTAGCTATCGCTACAGCAAGAGTTTTTAAATGAAAAGTAGCGCGCATTGGGTATCTCCAAACATCCTAGTTGTTAAATCATCTTCATAACTCATATTCGGCATTGTTGCTTAAAATATAAACTTATGTAAACGACGTCCTGAATGAATAGTAATCACTTTTTGACACTAAAACAACACTTAAAACACTTTATTTCTTAATAATGACTGTTCAGTACATTTATCTAGACCTAAAGCAAACGAACAAAAATACAAAACAAATATTCATAAAGTAATTCATAAATTATAATTTTAGCAAACTTAAATCTAATAGTTAGTAATTCTAGATTTTTAATTTAATACATAAAAAAACGACCCCTTAAGGATCGCTTTTAAAATTGTTAAAACAGTATTATTTAAAGTAAAGGCATAAGCGCTTAGTTAAAGTTTTGCTTGGCTTGATAAGATAATTTTACACCAAGAGCAAAGCCATCATTATCTTCAAAGTTACTGACAACAGTTTTACTAGGTATCTGACCTTGGGCATCACCAAACCACAGGTATTTACCACCAGCAGAAATAGCCCAGTTGTCGGTCAAATTATACTTTGCACCAAGACCAGCGCTATAGTAACCTTCAATAGGACCTAGAGAGGATACTGGATTACCGGCACCACTATCCCAACCAATATTACCAGTTACTGCTAGTGCTGGGGTTAAACGCTTGGCTAAGCCCAACTCTACTAACCATTGATCTTTATCATAACTGACTAACGACAAGCCATCTGGACGATATGCTGGATTGGCTGTACTAACTTCATTATATAATGAAGGAACAATAGCAAAGTCACTCCATGGTACCCAGCGCACTTTTGCTGTGGCTAGCATCGTAGGATTAATACCCGTTTGGAAATCGAAATTTACTGATTTAGGTGTGGTAATTTCGATATCACCATCTCTAGTTGACGGGAATACAAAAGGACCTCCAGCAACTGGAGGTATAGAACCACCAACACGAGGGGCTAAAGGATATGATTCAAAAGCATTCGCATTATGTTCAATTTCTGAGCGATATGTTAGGGCAGCTTGTAGAGCAATTTCAGGCTTACTATAAGCAACACCTGCTATCCAACCATAATCTTGATCAGCATTGATATTTGTAGTATAGCCATTTGCAACCTCATAGGCAGTACCACGCAATTTTACATTCGCTTTTACACGTTGAGCTACTGGACCACCATATATTTGGAAGTTTTTATTTTCACCAAGTTTTGCACCAAGAATACCAGTGATATTTTCAGTACGTACTTCTACGTTGGTACCTTCACCATTTCTAGGTGAAAGAGGATTCTGATCTACAAAATTATTGTCACCACTATAATCAGCAGCAGCACCAAAAGGCTCGTCATATAAAACACCAACGCTAAACGTGTCGTTGATGTCCGCTTTTACACCGTAACGGAAAAAGTCATAAGACTCAGCGATATCACCGATCGCTTTTGGTTCAGGCTTTGATTCATCATAACCACTAACATCAGCATCTAGATAAGTATAAACCGCTTCAGCATATACGCCATCTTGTAAGAATGCCGTGATATCTTGACCTGAACGATCAAGACCTGCCGCGCTCGCGACACTAGCAATAGAAAGAGTAGCGATAGCTACCGTGAGGGTTTTAAGATTAAAATTTGCGCCCATTGTGTATCTCCAAACATCCACGTTGTTTACCGCTATCCCGAACTTTGTTAGGTAGGCGGTACTTAAGGTGAAGGATACTAATGTTTTTAATACACTAAAACAACATTATTTCTCTAATATGACTGGATAGTCACTGCGAGGTAGTTTTATTCGAAAATACACATATAAATTCATTCAAAATAATTCAGTTTAGTCGCTGTTTATGTATGGCATATTATGGTCAATAATGGGGTGGTCTGTCTGCCATGACGTCAAAAGGTGCTATGCCTCCTTCTTCATCTTGGCTTTCAACTTGTTTATAAATAAATTGTAATTGTCGTTGTAGCGTTTGGATATGTTTGTCTTGACGAGTAATGACGTCGTCAAGGCGTTCTACGGTCAGCTCAAGATGAGACATATTCAT
The DNA here is from genome assembly GCF_904846475.1 of Psychrobacter sp. LFX-11D. NCBI lineage: Bacteria > Pseudomonadati > Pseudomonadota > Gammaproteobacteria > Moraxellales > Moraxellaceae > Psychrobacter > Psychrobacter sp. LFX-11D. The sequence goes on along the minus strand of NZ_CAJHAV010000004.1, from coordinate 225,525 downwards.
CTGCAGTTCAACTAACTGTAATTGTAAATCAGCTTGTGTGGCTAAGCTGTCGATTTGAGGCTTGGATACACTGTTATTTTTTGGATTTGCTTCATTCATATTTTTCTCAATACTAGATGCTATGGCTAACGATGGCTAACGCCTTGATAAGATGTTCTACATTGCTTGACAAATTAATCGTCATAAAATCGTGCTGATAAATCTATTTACGCACGCTACAGTTACGTGGCAGCATGTTATACTGCTCGCAATTTCGCAACAACCCCTACCTCACTATTATATAAGCTTAAGATACTCTATGGCACTGATACATTTAAAAGATATTCACTTAGCCTTTGGCGTCGCTCCTGTCCTTGATGGTATTGACTTTGCTATCGATTCAGGCGAGCGCGTGTGCTTAATTGGTCGCAATGGCGAAGGCAAATCCACTTTATTTAAACTGATTAATGGCACATTATTGCCTGATAGCGGCGAAGTTATTATTAATAATAGTGTACGCGTCGCTATGCTCGAGCAGGATGTACCTGAAACCAGCGGTAGAATTTTAGATATCGTTATGGGTGGCAGCAAACGCACTGCTGAGCTGCTGATTAACTATAATGCGCAAACTGATTTATGTGCCAATGGTGACATGGATGCTTGCGAGCGTATGGCAGATTTGCAGCATGATATCGATGCGGTACATGGTTGGGATTTAGAGCGCGAAGCAACACGTCTTATCACGACAATGGGTCTCGATCCAGACGATGACTTATCGTCACTATCTGGTGGTCGTAAGCGCCGTGTTTTATTAGCACGCTCGTTAGTAACTAAACCTGATGTACTGCTTCTCGATGAACCGACTAACCATTTAGACGTTGATAGCATTGAGTGGCTTGAGCGCTTTTTATTAGATTGGCAAGGTTTGACATTGTTATTCGTCACCCATGATAGAGCGTTCGTAAATAAATTATCGACTCGTATAATTGAGCTTGATCGCGGTCAATTGACCAGCTATGACGTCACTCAAGGTGAAGGTGGCTATGCACGCTACCAAGAGCTAAAAGAGCTACAGTTACTAGCTGAAGAGAAGAATAATGCCAATTTTGATAAAAAATTGGCACAAGAAGAAGTTTGGATTCGCCAAGGTATCAAAGCACGCCGTACCCGTAACGAAGGTCGTGTCCGTGAGCTAAAAGCGTTGCGTGAAGAGCGTAGCGACCGCCGTGAGCAAGTCGGTAATGTCAATATTACCATGGGTCAAGGCGAGAAAAGCGGCAAGCTGGTCTGCAAGGTTAAAAACCTACATCTACAATATGATGATCATGTATTGGTCGATAACTTTAGCACTACCATCATGCGCGGTGACAAAATCGGTATCGTCGGTCCGAATGGCGCAGGTAAAACCACGCTTATTAAAGCCCTACTCGATATGTCAGACGATGATGTGATCAAAACAGGCAGCGTTGAATTAGGTACTAACTTAAAAATTGCTTTCTTTGATCAGTTGCGTGATCAGTTAGATTTGGAAGCCAGTGTGGCGCAAAACGTCTCAGAAGGCTCTGACTTCGTCGAAGTGGGTGGTCGTAAGACGCACATTATGAGCTATTTGCAAGATTTCTTATTTGCTCCTGAACGTGCCCGTACGCCCGTCAAAGCATTATCAGGTGGTGAGCGTAACCGCGTACTACTAGCTAAGCAATTATTAAAACCTGCTAATATCCTCGTACTCGATGAGCCAACCAATGACTTGGATATGGCGACACTTGAGCTACTAGAAGAATCAGTCGCCAGCTTTGGTGGTACGATTTTGCTCATTAGCCATGATCGCTCATTTATGGACAATGTCGTCACTTCTACTTGGGTATTTGATACTGATGAAGATGGTAAAGGGACGGTCAGCGAGTATGTCGGCGGCTATCAAGAGTATTTGGTACAAAAGAATCGCGAAGAAGCTTCTAAAGCAGCTAAATCTTCTAATAGTAATACTACTGCCAACAGCAAATCTGTTAATAAATCAGCGGCAGTAGCGAAACCTAATACTGCTGCTAAAAAGCTTAACTTTAATGACCAGCGTGAGCTTGATGCGTTACCAAAAGAGATTGCTGCTTTAGAAGCAGAACAAATGCAGCTAGAAGAAAAGCTAGCCGACGGTACTTGGTTTAATCAAGATTTTGATGCGGCAACAGCTGCTAGTGAGCGACTGCTTGCCATTGAAGATGAGATGATGATTAAGCTTGAACGCTGGAATACGCTTGAGAGCTAATCTAAATCTTTATGCACGTAATTATCATCATTTTATAATATAAAGTGGTGATAATAGCGTCACAGCGACTTACAAAGTAGTGATGTGCTGAAAGTTAGTGAACATTGTCGTAATTTCAAGTATCATTCGCTATTGCCGAATACCCTTATCATTTATAAGGTCATTATCCATAACATTTTTGTTGATATAAAGCTGTTATTAAACATTGATAATTAAGGTGTTATGTCTTGATCACTTTGTTTAACGCTGAAGCGTGCCCTATTAAGGTTGCTTTATTTTTAACACAATAATTTATTTTATGACCAAAATAGCTTAGAATAGCAACAATTAGCAAAATTAGGCACAGCTAACGTGGCTTGATAATTGTTTCTATTCTAAGTCACAAACCCAGTGTGGGATAATCCCATTTCATTCACCTGGAGGAAGTATTAATGAGCCATGCCGAAGGCGTTAACGTACAACGCCGTAGAGTTCTGATTGCCTCGACTGCCGTAATTGGTGCAGCTGGGGTAGCTGCTGTGGCAACACCTTTTGTTCGCTCTTGGACCCCAAGTGCTAAAGCTGAAGCTGCTGGTGCAGCAGTGACCCAAGATATTGGTTCTATCGAAGCAGGACAAATGATTGTTGTCAAATATCGTGGCAAACCCATCTTTGTGGTTAAGCGCACTGAAGAGATGCTCACCCTGCTTGAGTCAGTAAAGCCATTATTGTCTGACCCTGATTCTAGTGCCTCTTTGCAACCTGAGTACTGTAAAAATCCTGAACGCTCTATCTCACCAGAAGTATTGGTGGTAGAAGGCGTCTGTACACATTTAGGTTGTGCACCAAACTACCGTCCCGATGTTGGCGCAGCCGATTTAGGTGGTAATGACTGGTATGGCGGGTTTTTCTGCCCATGTCATGGCTCTAAATACGATTTAGCGGGTCGCGTTTATAGTGGCGTACCTGCACCGCTTAACTTACCTATCCCAGAGTACAACATGGATGGTACCATCTTGACGATTGGGGAGGCTTAATATGAGCATGGGTAAAAAGTTAATGCATTGGGTGGACGCGCGTTTTCCTGCGACTGAAACCTATGAATATCATATGTCAAAGTACTATGCACCAAAGAACTTTAACTTTTGGTACTTCTTTGGCGTGCTATCAATGGTCGTGCTGGTCAACCAATTGGTGACTGGTATTTGGCTAACAATGATGTACAACCCAAGTGCCGAAGGGGCATTTGCGTCTGTTGAATATATCATGCGTGATGTTAAGGGTGGCTGGCTAATCCGTTATATGCACTCAACCGGCGCGTCAGCGTTCTTCGTGGTTGTTTACTTGCATATGTTCAGAGCCTTGCTATATGGTTCATACCAAAAACCGCGTGAGCTGATTTGGCTTATCGGTATGGGTATTTACTTAGCATTGATGGCAGAAGGTTTCTTCGGTTACCTACTTCCTTGGGGCAATATGTCATTCTGGGGTGCTCAGGTTATTCTAAACCTACCTGCGGCTCTGCCTGTGATTGGCGATGGTCTTGCTGAGTGGGTTCGTGGTGATTATATTATTTCAGGTATCACCCTAAACCGCTTCTTTGCTCTACACGTTGTGGCGATTCCGCTTGTGCTTGTGGGCTTAGTCTTTATGCATTTAGTTGCTCTGCATCATGTGGGTTCTAATAACCCTGATGGTATTGACATTAAGAAGCTAAAAGATAAAAACGGCGTACCATTAGATGGTATCGAATTCCATCCGTACTATACCGTACATGATATGGTGGGTATCGTTGTCTTCTTTATCTTATTCTTTGCAGTGGTATTCTTCTTCCCAGAAGGCGGCGGCTTCTTCCTTGAGCCACCAAACTTTGAGACAGCAAACTCACTAAAAACACCAGCGCATATTGCACCGGTATGGTACTACACGCCTTTTTATGCCATCTTACGTGCGGTTCCTGATAAGCTTGGCGGGGTTATTGCGATGGGTGCTGCGATTGCCGTATTATTCTTGATACCTTGGCTTGATAGATCGCCTGTACGCTCAATGCGTTATAAAGGCATTTTATCTAAAATTGCTTTAACCGTGTTTGCCATTAGTTTCTTAGTGTTAGGTTATTTAGGTGCGACGCCAACCACACCAACAGCAACGCTTATGGCCCGTATATTCACTGTCTTATATTTCTTGTTTTTCTTACTGATGCCAATTTATACCTCTATTGAGAAGTGTAAACAGCCACCAGAACGCGTTACCGGAGGTCACTAATGAGCACGCTAATTAAATCCCTAGCAGGTTTAGGCTTAGGCGCGGCATTAACTTTGACTGCTGGTAGCGCTCTAGCAGCAGGTAGTGGCTGCGGTACGTTTACCAATGCTGATGGTGTTGAAGAACACTTAGCTTGTAGCACAGCGCCTATTGATTTTACCAATAAAGGCTCACTACAAAACGGTGCCAAGACGTTTATGAACTACTGTGCTGGGTGTCACTCAGCAAAGTACGTTCGTCATTCGCGCATTGCTAAAGATCTAGAGATACCACCTGAGCTGGTCGAAAAATATCTGATGGTGACCACCGATCAAATCGGTGACCATATCAATGCTGAGATTGACCCTGAAATACAAGCATCATGGTTTGGCAACGCGCCACCAGATTTGTCGCTTGAAACCAGACTGCGTGGCGATGACTGGGTTTACACTTACCTCTTGTCTTTTTACGAAGATCCAAGTCGTCCTTGGGGCGCTAACAACTTAGTGCTTGCAAACGCTGCTATGCCGCACGTCTTGCATAATATGCAAGAAGAGCTGAGTCAGGAAGAGTTTGAATCTGAAGTCGGTGACTTGGTTAACTTTATGGCATGGATGGCAGAACCTGTTCGTCATGACCGTAAAGTCATTGGTTTCTTTGTGATTTTATTCTTACTTGTCTTATTGATTCCCGTTTACTTGCTCAATAAAGAATTCTGGAAAGATGTCAAGTAAGCGATATTGAGAATCGAGCAATTAAGCAAGATATTGGTATAAAAAAAGCATTACTTCGGTAGTGCTTTTTATTGCTTTGAGGATTCATAAATTGGTCGCTAAAGATAAGCTCAGGGGCAATGTTTACTTATGTTACCTTGATAAATACAGCAAGTTTGTTTACGATGGCAGGCTTTACTATTAACATTAGGCTTTCATGATTGATGCGAATGACATTCCAAGTAGTCAGCTAATTTTATACGCTGATGACAGCTACGACAGTCATGTGGTGCGCCTATTGCTTGAAGAAAAGAAGCTCGCTTATTATTTATCACGTTTGCATTCTGAGCGTCCTGAAGATTTAACTGAGTTAAACCCTTATCATACTTTGCCTGTCCTGCAGCAGCGTGAAATTGCGCTTTATGAGATAAATGTTATCTTTGAGTATTTAGAGGAGCGTTATCATGCCCATAAGCTCCTGCCTGATACGCCACAAGAGCGGGCGCAATTTCGTCAGTTAGCATGGCGTATTCAGCGCGATTGGCTAGCACTCGGTAAGCGATTGCTGATGCATCCCGATAGTTTTAATAAAGCCCAAGCGGCTATGGCTAAAAAGCAACTTAGCGATTCGCTCATCACTATATCACCATTATTTGCTCATAAGTCTTACTTTATGGCAGATGAGTTTGGTTGGTGTGATGTGCTGCTAGCGCCTTTATTATGGCGATTAGAAGAAATGGGCATTGAACTGCCTCGCGCTATCAGTCGTCCCCTGTTTGATTATCAAACGCGAATATTTGAACGTCAAAGCTTTAAAAAAAGTGTGAGCTAATTAGACAAAGCGTGATGACTGCCCTAAAATAGACGCTACTAAAAGATGAATTTTTTGCTATAGGTGATCCACTTTTAAAAGAGTACAGTAATGCTGGGGTTCCTTGTTCGCAGCCCCTGTCTGCGTAGGCACAGCAAGCAAGAAAAATGAATACCAGTAACGCGTTATAATATTGTATTTCTTTTATTTAGAACAGACTATATTAATCAATAAAAATTGCAAACCAATAAAAAAGTGTGGCAAATATCTTATTGACCATTACCTAATACCTTTATGATAGGAAACCAAAAGATGAGCGAAACCACATCCATAACCCCAACTCGTCCTTATATGGTGCGCGCCCTTTACCAATGGATAGAGGACAATGCGCTTACGCCGTATCTGATGGTCGATGCGACTGCTGATAATGTGCAGATTCCAACGGAGCATGTACAAGATGGTCGCATTGTGCTCAATATTGCCAGCCGCGCCACTGGTAATATGAGTATGGAAAATGACTATATTCATTTTAGTGCGCGCTTTGGCGGCGTATCACAAGAGATTTGGGTACCGCTCACGGCAGTGCTAGGTATCTACGCAAAAGAGAACTCTCAAGGGATGTTTTTTGATCCCAATGAATATGATGACTATGTGCCTGAAGAAGATGCCGTTGCAAGTAGCAGCTCTAAAACGAACGTTGCCGCTCCTAAGCCCAAACGTGACAATAAAGCTGGCTTAAAAGTCTTAAAATAATCAAATCGGACACAAAAAAAAGCCAGTCATATAAAGTATGACTGGCTTTTTTATTACTCTTCTAAATAAACCGAATACTTAAAATAACCATTAAGTTCTTGGCAAAGTCACACCGCGCTGACCTTGGTATTTACCACCACGGTCTTTATAACTGGTCTCACAGACGTCATCAGCATCGCTTTGGAAAAACAGCATTTGCGCAACCCCTTCGCCAGCATAGATACGTGCAGGCAAATTGGTGGTATTACTGAACTCTAAAGTAACATGACCTTCCCACTCAGGCTCAAGTGGCGTGACATTAACGATGATACCACAGCGGGCATAGGTTGATTTACCTAAGCAAATAGTCAATACATCGCGTGGAATACGGAAATATTCCATCGTACGCGCCAATGCAAAAGAGTTTGGCGGAATAATACACTCGTCACCGATGACATCAATAAAGCTTTTTTCATCAAAGTTTTTTGGATCTACAATCACTGAATGCACATTGGTGAAAACTTTAAACTCAGGCGCGCAGCGTACATCATAACCATAGCTTGAAGTGCCATAACTGACCAAACGCTCACCGGCGTCGTTAAAACGTACTTGACCGGCTTCAAACGGCTCAATCATGCTGTGTTCTTGAGCCATTTTACGAATCCAGCGGTCAGATTTGATAGACATTGTTGTTCCTTAGCAGATACAGAATAGGAGTTATGATATGAATGGTTTTTTGATAGCGACGATTATACGGAATTGAGCGCTCAATTTATAGGCTTGGCTACGTTTAAAATAAATCTCTGGTCAAAATGATAATCGCCTACCATTTTGCATAATGATCTTCTGCCAGTCCCATCACATTATCAAGCTTAATCACCTCTTGTTTGATTCGAATCTCACCATTATAAAAACCAAGCCATTGCTCAAAAATACTGGCAACGATACCAAAGTTATCGGTCTTCTTATAAACCGTCATAGGGGTAAAGGTTAAATCAATATCAACATTGCTCCAGCCAAGGTTTTGATGATAGATGTGCCAAGGCTGCGGTGTGTCATCTAACCTATTAGCAACAGTGTCTTGCTGATTGGGTGGCAAATTTAGAGCATCACGAAGAAACATAACAGGCGGTAAATAACATATCTGCCCATCTAGCCAGCACGCATTTTCACTAGCGCCCGTTTCATTAACACCCATCGATAAGTTCAATGTGAAATGACGACCATCTGGCAAATAGCTATTGATACAGGTCCAAAACCAATTGGTCTCATGACGCATATATCCAAGTGTCCAATCTAAATTGGCAATAGTGTCATCATTGAATGATATTTGCTGAGCTTGTTGTCCATTATTAAACGTTGAATTGGACTTAATAGCTAAGTGACCTACGATTTTGGTAAGCGGCTCTTTTTGCGTAAAAGTCCAGCCACGCCTGCCAGTCGGTGTGCAGACCGCCAAAGGCTGCGACTGCCGCTGTAACGTTGCTTCAATCGCCAAATACTGACTATCTAACACAACGTTGACTTGTGGCGGGGTAAAATCTAACGTCAATGTCAGATTGTTATGTCTAAATGCCATCTGCCCTTGATAGCAACTACCCTCTAAACGCGTATCAAGCGTCAAAGGCTGCAAGGCTTCACACACCTCTATCTCGTTTGTTTCATCATTATAAAGGTAAACAAAAGCACTGGTCGCAAGCTTAATAGTAGCCAGTGCCAAGCAGACTCGATAAGGTGGTTGAATGATTTGAATAAAGCAGAATTGGTTGGCTTTTAAATCTTTACGCCAATTGGGTAGAGGTTTTTGTGAGATAAGGTGACTGTGATAATCTAAATAGTTGATGTTTTTAACTTGGGCAAAAATACCAGAATAAGGCTGACCGTTTTGGATTAGTTGGTCGAGCACCGCTGGTTTCAATTCATTAGCGATATCAGAAAAAGGTTGATGATTGTTTTGAATCATAATGGCGGCATCCTAGCCAAATTTATACCAAGAGTTAAGCAGTTTGTTATGTAATGGCTATTGCTAACTAATACTTTATTATAATAGCAAACAATAGCCCATTAAAAATAAAACGCTGTGATTCCTAGTAGGAAACTATAACCATTAAAAAATACGCTTATCATTAACCGGTTTAGCAAACTTATTAATATTGGTTTCAATATTTTTGGCAATACTCAGATAGTAAGACGCAAACTCATCATCTACTAATACGCTTGGCTCACCTTTATCTACCTGTGCACGGATAGCGCTTGCCAGTGGAAGCTGTCCTAATAGCGGCACTTGATATTGCTCAGCGATCTTTTCGCCGCCGCCCGTACCAAAGATAGCTTCAGTATGATTGCAGTTACTACAAGTGTGCAGCGCCATATTTTCAACCACGCCAAGCACAGGAATATTGGTTTTGTTAAACATCTCAATGCCTTTTTGGGCATCAAGTAAGGCAATATGCTGCGGCGTCGTCACAATGACAGCGCCCGTCACCGGAATACGTTGAGCAAGGGTAAGCTGAATATCACCGGTGCCTGGTGGCATATCAATGACTAAGTAATCTAACTGTGGCCAATTGGTTTGATTATATAGCTGCATCAACGCACCGGTCGCTTTTGGACCGCGCCATGCGATAGGCGTATTATCTCCATCAAGCAAGCTGCCAATCGATAACATCGCTAGTCCATGCGCATTGATAGGCACAAACTGCTCATTTTCAAGCTCAGGTCTGACACTATTCACACCTAGCATCGCTGGCATACTGGGTCCATAAATATCAGCATCTAATACACCAACGCGGTTGCCGAGCTTTTGTAATGCCAAAGCGATATTGACAGTAGTCGTTGATTTTCCCACGCCGCCCTTACCAGAGGCAACGACAATGATATGACGAATACGCGGATGAGCGGACAACGACGCTTGGGTAGGAGCTTGCTTAGTGATAGGTGGTTCAGCATTTACCGTACTATCATCGCTGTTGGCAACAGGTTTACTATGACTATCCATCGCATTGGTGGTTTTTGGCATTGCTTTTGGCAAACTTGAGCCTTCACCTTTCATCGGCGCTGGTATCCGAACATTCATATGAATGCTTTGAATACCATGCGGCTGTAATAACTGCCCAAGCGCTTGCTGAATGGCCTCAGGATCGCTTCCATGTGGCAGACGCAACTCTAATGTCAGCTCACCGCCATTACGCTCAAGCCCAGTGACCATCGTAGCAATACTGCTATCCCCAACATGATAACCCAGCAATACTTTATCAACAGCGCTATCAAGCGCAGCTTTCTGCTCTGGAGTTTCCTTTTGTGCGGTGGGTTTTTTCTTCATAAAATTAAACATAGCGACCGTGACTGCCTATACAAGTGGGTTGGTATGCTAAAAAGTATTATTAATACCATAACGAGAATAATTAACGATAGAAGCCATAAGCTTTTTAGCCAAACCTTTTATCGTGTCAGTGTAGCTCAATTGCAAGCATAAAAAAACCATGATGCCAGTAAGACAGCATTTTGCGTACAGCTTTGAGCCTACGGTATCATCGATATCAAATAACATAGATAAATTACTTTATGACACGAGACAAGGATGAGTTTGTTTAATACAAAAGGCAAACTCGCAGCTTATCATTACCAATACCAATACCAATACCAGCGATACTATGGAATCACCGCGAATACAGCACGAGGCAATACCGAAGCAAGCGTCCCCTGAATATCGGCATCTGGATACGCAAATATTATTGAGCGATTGGGCAACTGCTGTAATAATTACCAAGCAACTTTGGGCTTAATCAGCGCTGTGATATCGGCATTATCAATAAGACGTAACGTCTACACCGCATCAATCGCGCGCTTAAAATCCTGTCTTTCAATAGTATTGCTTTACTTTACTGATATATCTTTATTATTCATAACTTTATCCCTGCGCCCAAAATGGCCCAACGAGTGCTCATAAAAAAGAGCCAATATCATTGGCTCTGGTCAATATAAAGCTAAATCCTAGTCGATTGGTCTTTTTTAGCAAACTCATAGCAATTAAGATGACTGACTAAACAAGTTCTTAATTCATAAACCAGCCATGGCTTGCGACAATCGATTGTCCGGTAAAGACATTGCTTGGAAATGCAGCCAAAAATAAAGCCAGTTGAGCAATATCATCAACCGTTGTAAATTCTTTATCAACCGTATTAACGAGCATAATATCGTTCACTACTGACTCTTCGCTAATGCCTTTTTCAGCCGCTTGCTGAGGGATTTGTTTTTCGACTAAAGGCGTTTTGACAAACCCTGGGCATATCACATGCGAGCGTACATTATGGGCAGCGCCCTCTTTTGCCAATACGCGACATAGACCAAGTAAACCATGTTTGGCGGTGACATAAGGCGCTTTAAACAGTGATGCTTCATGCGAATGTACAGAGCCCATATAAATCACTGTGCCACCTTTGTCGTCTTTATACATATGTTGTATAGCAGCTTTGGTGGTCAAAAATGCACCATCTAAGTGAATAGCGAGCATTTTTTTCCAATCTTCAAACGCCATTTTATGGATGGGGTCAATGATTTGAATACCGGCGTTAGATACCAGAATATCAATACCGCCAAAGGTATCGACCAGTTTCTGAACACCGTCATTAACAGCAGTTTCAGACGTTACATCCATCGCAATTGCAACGGCACGCCCGCCTGCGGCTTCAATAGCATCGACAGTTTGCTGAGCAGCTTCAAGATTAATATCTGCAATACCGACTGCCGCGCCTGCCTTCGCATAAGTTTCAGCGATATCACGTCCGATACCACTGGCAGCGCCTGTGACCAATGCTACTTTGCCAGTCAAATCTTGTTGTAATTGGGTCGCCATATATTATCCTTAATAATAGGTGATGGTGTGTAGTGATGAATGAAGCCTATAAATAAGCCACTAAAATATAGTGGCTATTAAACAATTTACTAATCAGTATTTGAACTATTGAGTGGTTTATCAAAGCTATTGAGCAATGCTCACTGGTGTTTTTTCTTGTAGCTCATCGAAGCTAACACCCTCTGCAAGTTCAACCAATTTTAGGCCATTATCAGTCACATCAAGTACGGCAAGCTCTGTGATAATACGATCAACAACGCCTTTCCCTGTCAGTGGCAATTCGCAATTGGCAAGGATTTTTGGCTCGCCGTGTTTATTAACTTGCTCCATGAGCACAATCACACGCTGTACGCCTGCGACCAAATCCATCGCGCCGCCCATGCCTTTGACCATTTTTTTGGGAATCATCCAGTTTGCCAAATCGCCTTGCTCTGAGACTTCCATTGCCCCCAATATTGCAAGGTTGACATGACCGCCACGAATCATCGCAAACGACTCCGAGCTACTAAAATAACTCGCACCTGATTCGGCAGTGACCGTTTGTTTACCTGCATTAATCAAATCTGCATCGACGTTTTCTGCAGTAGGAAACTCGCCAATACCTAATAAGCCGTTTTCTGACTGTAGCCAGACATCGACGTCTTTAGGGATATAGTTTGCAACGAGTGTCGGTAGACCTATGCCTAAGTTAACATAATAACCGTCTTGTAACTCTTGTGCGGCACGCTGTGCCATCTGCTCTCTTGTCCATGCCATGGTAGCTTCCTTAATTTTTACGATATTCTATTATTATAAATTTATTAATTATGCTGTAATCGCAATGACTAAGCACCTTCGACCACTTTAGTTGTCGTCTTTTCGATACGCTTTTCAGGGCTGCTATTCAATACGATACGCTGCACAAAAATACCCGGCAGATGAATCTCATCAGGATTCAAGGTGCCAGTTTCTACAATTTCTTCAACTTCAACAATGGTAATCTTGCCCGCCATCGCACAGTCTGGGTTAAAATTACGCGCCGTTTTATTAAAGATTAAGTTGCCTGCCTTATCGGCTTTCTGCGCTTTAATCAATGACACATCAGCGCGTAATGAATGCTCAAGCACATAAGTACGACCGTCAAATTCGCGGGTTTCTTTACCTTCAGCAACTAAGGTACCAACGCCGGTTGCGGTATAAAATGCCGGAATACCTGCACCACCTGAACGCAGTTTTTCTGCCAATGTCCCTTGCGGAGTCAGCTCAACTTCCAACTCGCCTGCCAAGTACTGGCGCTCAAACTCTTTATTTTCACCCACATAAGATGAGATCATTTTTTTAATTTGGCGCGTCTGTAATAACAATCCCAAGCCAAAGTCATCGACACCAGCGTTGTTACTGATGCACGTCAAATCTTCAGCACCACTATCCCGCAATGCTTCGATTAACGCTTCAGGAATACCGCATAGACCAAAACCACCGATTGCCAGCGTTTGTCCGTCACGCACAACACCACTCAACGCCGCTTCTGCGCTGTCATACACCTTTGATTGACTCATGCTTATCTCCTTGCACGTCTCATTTTTATTATTTACATTGATTCATTATAGGTTTTGCTTATTCGAGCAAACACTAGACTACCAATCAGCTTTATATTTAAAGCAATACAATTTATATCACTATAAAATCTAGAGTACAGCTGTAATAACTTAACATATTATTCTAGCAGCGACTAGAAAATAATATAAAGCGCGTACAAGGCAGCGCAGCTTGATCAATATAGGTGAGGTCACCATCCTAATTGTCTAAAATAATGTTTGATAAAATACGTTAAATCGCCCGTTACGTTTAATTTTATTGACCTATTTCCCTATGCCCTGCATACTCTCAGGCTTAACTTAGCCAAGGAGGGCGATCATGTTTAGCACACTTGCTATTATTATTACTTTATTACTTTTGATGTTCTTTGCTTATCGCGGTTATTCCGTACTGATTTTAGCGCCAATTATGGCTGCTTTAGCCGTACTGCTTTCAGGTGATTTTTTAAGCAGTATTCCTGCTTATACTGATGTCTTTATGGGCGCATTGAGTGGCTTCCTACTCAAATTCTTTCCTATCTTCTTATTAGGCGCACTCTTTGGGCGTTTGATGGCAGATTCTGGGGCGGCAACAGCGATTGCCAAAACGGTGGTCGAAAAGCTTGGTGCCAGTAAAGCGATTTTGGCGGTTATCTTAGTTTGCGGTATTTTGACCTATGGCGGTGTGTCACTGTTTGTCGTGGCATTTGCTATTTATCCAATCGCCAAAGACTTATTTAAAGCTGCTGATATTCCTAAGCGCTTGATTCCAGCAGCGATTGCCCTAGGTTCGTTTACCTTTACCATGACAGCATTACCTGGCACGCCTGCCATTCAGAATGCTATTCCGATTCCTTACTATAATACCAACGTATTTGCCGCACCTGTCTTGGGGCTTATTGGTGGTACGATTATGTTTGTCTGTGGTTGGTTGTGGTTGCAATCGCGTGCCAGAAAAGCGAATGCCGCTGGTGAAGGGTATGGTCAGCATGATGAGAGCGATGTAGGCGGCGTTGGTGGAGGCGCAGCAGAGACCAACTTGCTTAGTACCCATCATACCTCATTCACCGTTGCGATGATTCCTCTGATACTGGTCATCAGTTTGAACGCTTTACTAACTTACTTTATCTTTCCATCGATGGATTTTAGTGGTCTACAGACTCAGTTCCCAGATTTGAATATCGCAGGTTCACTTGGGCTATGGTCGATCATCCTATCATTGGTTGTAGCTTGTATCGTGCTAATCGTCATGCGTCTCGGTCATTGGACCAACCTACAAAAAACCATCAACCGCGGTACTTATGACTCGATGTTACCGATCTTTAATACCGCGTCGGAAGTAGGCTATGGTGCCGTTATCGCGTCATTAGCAGGCTTTCTTCTCATTCGTGATAGTATCTTGAATCTAACGCCAGACAATCCACTCATCTCAGAAGCAGTCGCTATGACCACGCTGGCTGGCATTACTGGCTCATCATCTGGTGGTTTGAGTATCGCACTTTCAACCTTGGGTGAAGATTATCTAAGAATGGCAGTAGCAGCTGGTATTGATCCAGAACTCATGCATCGAGTGGCGGTAATGGCAGCAGGCGGTTTGGATACCTTACCACACAGTGGTGCGGTCATTACCTTGTTGGCCATTTGTGGTCTGACACATAAACAGTCCTACTTAAACTTGGCAATGGTCACCATGATTATTCCACTGATTGCTGTCGTCGTTGTCATTACCTTGGGCACGATGTTTGGTTCATTTTAATTGGGTTGAATCAGTAAAGCCTATAATGGATTCAATCTAAAAAAGGGACAGCTTCCCTGTTGTAAAGCGCTCATAAAACCCCCGCTAAGCAAAAGCTTAGCGGGGGTTTTATGAGCACTTTATAAGGATTTACTATGTTGGACTTTTATCATAAATATCAATAAATACATTACACTTATCATAACGTACTACTGGTATAGACTTTTCTTGCTTGCTGTTCCTACGCAGACAGAGTCTACGAATAATTAATACCAGTAGCGCTGCACTCTTCTAAAAGTGAATCAACTATAGCGCTTATTACCATATTAATTCGTAAGCAATATCACAAATTTAGCCGAATTACGGTATCATAGGCACACTTTTTCAATTTCTATTGATAACCAACCCGTTTATATAAGAATATAGGTGATGAAAGTGCGTGAGATTTTAGTAACCAGTGCCCTGCCCTACGCCAATGGAGACATTCACTTGGGGCATCTTGTAGAGTATATCCAAACTGATATTTGGGTACGGTCGATGAAGGCGCAAGGTCATAAGGTGACTTATGTCTGTGCGGATGATGCTCATGGTACTGCCATCATGCTCAAAGCCGAAGACAATGGCGTAACACCAGAACAGCAAATTGCCAATGTGCAAGCTGCTCATGAAGCCGATTTTGCTAAGTTTTTGATTAATTTTGACAATTATCATTCAACGCATTCAGAAGAAAATCGGGAATTCTCTGAGCTGATTTATCGCCGCCTTAGAGATGCAGGTCATATCTCTACTCGTGATGTGGAGCAGCTATTTGACCCTGAAAAACAGCTGTTTTTAGCCGATCGTTTTGTTAAAGGTACCTGCCCTGAGTGCGCCGCTACCGACCAATATGGTGATAACTGTGAAGTCTGCGGTACGACTTATGATGCGACAGAACTTAAAGATCCGTACTCTACGTTATCAAATGCGACGCCTATTCTAAAGACTTCAAAGCATTATTTCTTTGACTTACCAGAGTTTGAGCAATTTTTAAAGGATTGGACGCGCAGTGATAATCGCTTGCAAACCTCAGTTGCCAATAAGCTGCAAGAGTGGTTCGATGCCGGCTTGACCAGTTGGGATATCTCGCGTGATGCGCCCTACTTTGGCTTTCAAATTCCAGACACGCCAAGCGATGAGCCAGACAAATACTTCTACGTATGGCTAGATGCGCCTGTTGGCTATATGGCAAGCTTTCAGAACCTGTGTGATAAGCGTGCAGGTACAGAAGAGGCTCTAGACTTTGACCATTATTGGGCGCAAGAAAACGAGCATAAAACCGAAGTGTATCACTTCATCGGTAAAGACATCGTTTACTTCCATGCGCTATTTTGGCCTGCCATGCTTGCTGGTAGTGAACTCCGTACACCAACTGGCGTCTTTGCTCATGGCTTCTTGATGGTCAATGGCGAAAAAATGAGTAAGTCGCGTGGCACCTTTATTAAAGCCGACACTTATGCTGAGCATTTGCATCCTGAGTACTTGCGTTATTACTTTGCGAGTAAGTTATCTGACAAAGTCGAAGACATTAACCTTGATTTAGAAGACTTTATGCAAAAGGTCAACTCTGATCTCGTTGGTAAAGTAGTCAATATCGCCAGTCGCAGCGCTGGGTTTTTGGTCAAAAAGTATGATGGTATGCTGACAGACGTCTGTGCTGAGCCAAGCCTATTAGAAGACATCACCAATACGGGCGATGAGATTGCTGCGGCTTATGAAAACCGTGAATTTTCTCGTGCCATGCGCCTGATTATGCAGTGTGCTGATAAAGCCAATGAATACATCGATGACAAAAAACCGTGGGCGCTTGCCAAGGTTGAAGGCGCAGAGCAAGAAGTTCAAGATATCTGCTCTGTGGCAATCAATATCTTCCGTCAATTGATGGTATATCTTGCGCCTGTATTACCTGAGCTGACTGCCAATGCTAAAGAATTCTTGAACATTGATGATTTAAGTTTTGCCAGCCGTAATGAGTGGTTGCTTGGTCATCAAATTAATAAGTTTAAACCACTGATGCAGCGTATTGAAGAAAAAGATATTGCAGCGATGGTTGAAGATTCTAAAGCCTCATTGACACAAGTAGGTGCACCTACCGCTAGCCAAGACGATAAAGCAGCAGCAAAAAATACCTCGCCTGCAGCAATGCCAAGCAGTACCGAACAAGCAGACTATATCGGTATCGAGGACTTTGCCAAAGTCGAGATGAAAGTCGCTCATGTTATCGCTTGCAACCATGTCGAAGGCGCGGACAAACTGCTTCAGTTCACACTAGATGTTGGTGAAGCACAACCTCGCAACGTCTTTAGCGGTATTCGAAAATTCTATGAGCCTGAGCAATTACAAGGTAAAAAGGTTATTTGCGTGACCAATTTGGCACCGCGTAAGATGAAATTTGGCATATCGGAAGGCATGATATTGTCGTCAGGCGACCCGAAAACAGGTCTGGTGGTAATTACCTTACCTGATGAAGCCGTTATCGGTGATTCACTGGCTTAAAAACGTTAAGTTAATTAAGTAGTAATAAAAGAGCAAAACAAAAAACGGTCTAAATAGACCGTTTTTTATGTTAAAAAGAATAGAAAGTAAGCTTGCTGTTTATCTGGTCAAAATATCAATGATCTGCAACGTATCATTAACGACCGTCACAATTTTATTTTCTGGCGTGCGAATACGAACATAGCGGTCATCATAACGGTCTAAAATTACCGAACGATCATAAATATCTCTATCAATGTTGCCGACTACTCTGTAACCGTATTGATCGAGATCACGCTTGAATGAGGCGTTAGAGTTAGCATGACGATAAGCATTAATGTTAGGCTGGGCATTGCTGCTATAACCATTTTTAAATTTATATTTTTCTGACTGATGCTGCTTGAGCTGTACTTGTTCATGCTTATCTTTACCGACATACGCAGATTTGCCCTTGCCATGATTATTACCGTGACCCTCTTTTGCCATAGCAGGTAAGGAAATCAATGAGATCGCTGTAATGCCAGCGATGGTTAATAACTTAAGATTAGTAGTGTTCATAATGTCATCCTTAAAATATTCATTTGAAAAAGATTAAGTAGATGGTAGAGTCTGTTGAACATTCACTAATGTCAGCATGATTGATAATGATATGGATTTCAGACTCACTGTAACTTTCGTATAGAAATTAGCTTACATTCATTATAAAGTGCGTTTGTAATCGCTGAATTGCTGGTTTGTGCGTTTTTTAAGCAGAGTTTTGCCGAATAAAGATGATTTTGCCAAATAAAACAGTCAATACTTGCTTTAATAACACTGGTGACGAATACGCTTTAATTTTTTATTGCGATAAGTTACATTACTGTCATAATATGAACATAATGATCAATGGATTGATTACTTTGATGTTAGCCCGTTATCTCAGCATTCACATAACATTGACTCGGGTAACCTGCACTTTCTAACCTACGAGCCACTATAAAATGATTTTTGCTACTACTTTACGCTTTAGCCTACTTGGTGCTGCGATGAGCGCCGCGCTTGGATTATCAGCCTGCTCTAAACCTGCAGACACTACAACGACTACCGATGACAGTACCACTACTGCTCAAAAACCTGCCAAAACATTGGCAATTACTCAAATCGTTGAGCATCCCTCATTGGATGATATGCGTCGCGGCATTATTGATGAGTTGGCGGATAACGGTTATGTCGAAGGTCAAAATCTAAAGGTTAATTTTCAAAGTGCGCAAGGCAATACGGCAACCGCAGGACAAATTGCCAAGCAGTTCGTCGGCGACAATCCTGATGCCATCGTTGCTATCTCAACCCCATCGGCACAATCTATCGTATCTGCAACCACGACCATACCAATTATATATACCGCCGTCTCAGACCCACTGGGTGCCAAATTGATCACTGCAGATGGTAAACCTTTTCAAAGCAATTTGACCGGACTCTCAAGCCAATTACCATTAGAGCCACAGCTAGATTTGCTCCAAAAAATCAAGCCTGACCTCAAAACC
Source organism: Psychrobacter sp. LFX-11D (assembly GCF_904846475.1). Taxonomy (NCBI): domain Bacteria; kingdom Pseudomonadati; phylum Pseudomonadota; class Gammaproteobacteria; order Moraxellales; family Moraxellaceae; genus Psychrobacter; species Psychrobacter sp. LFX-11D. The sequence goes on along the minus strand of NZ_CAJHAV010000004.1, from coordinate 206,621 downwards.
ATTGGCTATGTATACAGTCCTGGTGAAGCCAACTCGGTATCATTGCGTGATGCGCTTAAAAAAGCGCTGCCGGCACGTGGCTTATCATTACTAGATATTCCAGCCAACCGTCCAACAGATATCGGTATGGCGACACGTAGCTTACAGGGTCGCGCGGATATTATTTATACCTCGTTTGACAATAATGTTGCCTCAGCCTTTGAAGCCATGGCACAAGCTGCCAATGAGCTAAAACTGCCTATTGTTGCCTCTGATGAATTCAGTGTCCAACGCGGTGCCACAGCAGCACTTGGTGTCAATGATTATGACTTTGGTCGTACGACAGGTAAGATGGTTTATCGCATTTTAAATGGTGAAGCGGTCAGTACCGTTAAGCCTGAAGTCATGAACGAATTGACACTCTACGTCAGCCCTAAACATGCTAAAACGCAAGGTGTAGTACTGTCAGATGAGCTGTTGAAAAATGCTATTAATGTCGATGAAAAAGCAAAAACTGCCAGCAAATGATTGCTGGTAGATAAGAGTGAATACGCAGTAGATAGCTTATAATTTATAACAAACACTGTTTATAACCGCAGTACGTAAGATCTTCTATTTATCTTTTATATAATGTACGGACACATTATTATTTTCAGGAGTAAGACCCATGTTGTATCAGAATCGTTTTGCCAAAGCTCTTTTATGGGGCGGTATATGTACCGCTATTTTGACTGGTTGTAATCAGCCAGCTAAAGAAGGTACCGCGACTGATGGTACTGCGGGCACCGATACCACAACAGAAATGAAAACGGTGGCTATTACCGCTATCGTTGAGCATCCAGCACTTGATGCTGTACGTAAAGGCGTAATCGATGAGCTAAACGATGCCGGCTTTAAAGATGGTGAAAACCTGAAAGTTAACTTTCAAAGTGCTCAAGGTAATACTGCTACTGCTGGTCAGATTGCCAAGCAATTCGTCGCCGACAATTCAGACGTTATCATTGCTATTGGTACGCCATCGGCTCAGTCAGTCGCTGCTGCAACCAGCAGTATCCCGTTAGTGTTTTCAGCAGTTACTGATCCGGTTGAAGCCAAACTGGTCTCAAAACTTGATGGTTCTGGCACCAACGTCACTGGTGGTTCTGATGCGCTTCCTTATGAGCCACAGATCGACTTGATGCGCCAAATTATTCCTAGTCTCAAAAACGTCGGCTACGTCTATAGCCCAGGTGAAGTCAACTCAACGATTATCCTAAAAAATCTAAAAGAAAAACTGACGCCACTTGGCATTAAAGTACATGAAGCTCCTGCCCAGCGTAGTACTGATATTGCAATGGCAGCACGTAGCCTAGAAGGTAAGGTCGATATGATCTACACCTCAACGGATAATAACGTGGTTTCAGCTTATGAGTCACTATATCAAGCCGCTAAAGAAAGTAAGATTCCGTTAATTGCTTCGGATACCAGCTCAGTTGAGCGCGGTGCCATCGCAGCATTGGGCGTCAACTACTATGATCTTGGTCGTGAAACTGGCAAAATCGTTGTACGTATCCTAAATGGTGAAAAAGCAGGCGCAATTCCCGTATACACGCCAAAAGTTCTTGACTTATATGTCAGCCCAAAACATGCTAAAGAGCAAGGCATCACCTTACCACAAGCGGTTATTGATAAAGCAAAAGAAGTGGTAGAGTAACTGCCTTTTACCTAATCAGTATAAAACAAACAGTAGATGATAATGTTGATTGCGCAAGCTGTCATTATCGTCTACATTAGCTTTACCTTGCTATTTATTGGTACGAATTATTGCTACAAACAAAACCCAGCTATGTGTCAGTAGGCTGGGCTTGTTGTTTAAAGGCTTTCAATAAGCAAAGATTATGATCATTTATGACAGTGATCGGTTGCGCTTTACCCTAGCTGCAGATTATACAATCTGTTAAATTCACCGCCTAAGTGTTTGGCTTATAGATGATGCTGATATATACCACTCATCTCAACCTCATGGTTCTCTAAACACTTGGTTATGACTTACTGATCTCTTATGTCTTTAATTGCTTTTTTTGGTGCACTTGAAAGTGGTCTGATTTATGGCCTAGTGGCGCTTGGCGTCCTTATTTCATTTCGTACCCTCGACTTCCCTGATTTGACCGCTGACGGCAGTTTTCCATTAGGTGGTGCGGTCGCTGGCATCTCTATCATCGCTGGTGTCAATCCATGGCTTGCTTGCGCCTTTGGTATGCTAGCCGGCTCAATTGCCGGTATCGTCACTGCTTGGTTGCACGTTAAGCTTGGCATATTACAGCTCCTTGCCAGTATCTTGGTGATGGTTGCGCTCTATTCTATCAACCTACGTATTATGGGTGCACCAAACTTGCCGCTGTTGGGTGAAACGACTGTCTTTAGTACCTTGGTCCATGATGGCAATGGCTATTGGATGCGCTGTCTGATCATTGGTATTGTCGTGCTACTGGCCATGTTATTTTTAAATTGGTTTTATAGTACCGAAACCGGTCTCTCTATGCGAGCAACAGGCTCTAACCTACGCATGGCGCAAGCGCAAGGCATCAATACCTCATGGATGACCATCATTGGTATGGCAATCTCTAACGGTTTGATTGCATTAGCTGGCGCGCTTTTTGTCCAGACCCAAGGTGGCGCAGATATCTCGATCGGTATCGGTACCATTGTTATTGGTCTAGCAGCGGTCATCATTGGTGAGACTATTATTCCGGCTAAGCGCATTTGGCTGATTACCTTTGCTGTGGTCGTCGGTGCGGTACTGTACAAGCTGTTTATTCAAGTGGCACTATCAAGCGATACCCTGCGCAGTATTGGCTTTGGTCCGCAAGATTTGAACTTGATTACAGCGCTACTCGTAGTATTGGCATTGGTATTGCCAAAAGCTAAAAATAAATTCTTAAGTCGTAAAGTTCGGGCTTAATGTCAATGTGCACCCATAAGGAATCATAATTATGATGCAAGCTACAGATTTGCGGTTGACCTTTAATCCTGGAACGCCCATTGAAAACCCTGCCCTACGTGGTATCGATTTAAATATCGCTGATGGTGAATTTGTCACTGTCATCGGTACCAATGGCGCGGGCAAATCGACCTTTTTAAACGCGGTCAGTGGTACCACTCGCGTCGATAGTGGCTCAATCTTACTAAATGGCATTGATGTCACCAAAAAGACCGCGCACCAGCGTGCTCATTGGGTGGCTCGTGTATTTCAAGACCCAATGGCGGGAACTTGTGAAGCGTTAACGATTGAAGAAAACATGGCGCTTGCCTATAAACGCGGTGGCAAACGTGGTTTAAACTTTGCTCTAAACCAAAATAACCGTGACTTATTTCGCGAAAAATTGTCGGTCTTAAAACTTGGCTTAGAAAATCGTTTGACTGACCGCATGGGTCTGTTATCCGGTGGTCAGCGCCAAGCGGTTAGCCTATTGATGGCATCATTGCAGCCGTCTAAGATTCTACTACTTGATGAGCATACGGCGGCGCTTGATCCTAAAACTGCCGCTTTTGTGTTAGAGCTAACAGATAAAATTGTCACTGATAATCAGCTTACCACCATGATGGTCACGCACTCGATGCAGCAAGCGCTCGCTCATGGCACGCGTACCGTGATGCTACATCAAGGTCAAGTGGTATTAGATGTGGCTGGTGATAAACGTCAAGGCATGACTGTGCATGATCTACTCGATATGTTTGAGCAAACGCGCGGCGAGAAAGTTGATGATGACAGCTTAATATTAAGCTAACCGATAACACGTATTTCTTTGAATATAAATAAAAAACGCCTACTTAATCGTAGGCGTTTTTTGCTTTTGGTTTACGATAAAAATAATAGCTGATCGTTATTCCCAATTGAGAATCTAACGTCACTATAGTCAACATACCCTAAAAACGCTACGGTAATGCTGGTACAAATTTTTTGCAGCCTCTGTCTACGTAGGTACAGCAAGCAAGAAAAATTGATACCAGCAGTACATAATATGCCGATATTACTTTTCATTGACTATATCTTTTGAATCAGCTCGCTTTTTATATACCAAAGCCCTCTACTCATCAGCCACGCCTGATTTGCTTTGAGGTTTTTGTTATTGATAAGTAATGATATCGCCACTTTGCCACTAGCCATTATATAGTAAGCGTTTATACATCTGCTCTTAGTAAAATGACCGTTATCTATCAGCACTCGCCTATAAGGTTTATCATGCGCAAAATTCCTGTTTATATACACCCTGCAGCGGGCTGGCCTGCACTGATTGCCTCTACGCGTACCTTAATGGATTACAAGGCTTTTTTGCGCGGCAGTATCAGCGTCTTACATAGCAATCAGCCAAAGGACGGCTTTGATTGTCCGGGCTGTGCGTGGCCCGATCACAAGTCAAATAAGGCCATAGATGTCTGTGAAAACGGTATCAAAGTCATCGCCAGTGAAACGATGAACAGACGAGCAGACGCGGCTTTTTTTGCTAATAATACAGTCACAGCGCTACAAGGCTGGTCAGGCTATGAGCTTGAACACAGTGGACGCTTATCAGAACCACTCTATTATGATGCTACTCAAGACCGCTATCTGCCGATTTCTTGGCAAGCGGCTTATGAGATTATCGCTGACCAATTAAAACAGCTTGATTCGCCAGATGAAGCACTGTTTTATACCTCAGGACGGGTAACCAACGAACCTGCTTTTATGTTTCAACTATTTGTGCGCTGTTTTGGCACCAATAACTTGCCTGATTGCTCAAACATGTGTCATGAGCCAACGTCAGTGATGCTAGGTAAGCAGCTAGGCATCGGCAAAGCAACCATAATATTGGAAGATTTTGAGCAGGCTAAATTGATTTTAATGTTTGGGCAAAATCCTGCAACCAATCACCCACGTATGCTTGAGATGCTAGCGCACGCGCATAAGCAAGGCTGCCGCATTATTTCTATTAACCCCATGCGCGAACAAGGTCTAAGCAAGTTTAGAAATCCGCAAAAACCCTCCCATATGGCAGCAGGTCAAAGTGATGAGATGGTCGATGAGGTTATCCAAATACAAATCGGTGGCGATGCGGCTTTATTAACCGGCATGGCCAAATGGCTCACCAAAAACGGTAAGATAAACAGTGGTTTTATTGAGCAGCATACCTCAGGCTATGACAAACTGGACGCTTGGTTACGTCAGCAATCTTGGACGGATGTAGAGCTTGGCTGCGGTATTAGTAAAGCAGAGATTATTATGCTCGCAAAGTTGGTTGCTGAGAGTCCAGCAACGATTTGCACATGGGGCATGGGCATCACTCAGCATGTACAAGGCGAGGATAATGTTGCCATGATTACTAACTTGCTATTGTTGATGGGTATGATTGGTATTGATGGTGCAGGCGCATCGCCTGTACGTGGACACTCAAACGTGCAGGGTGATCGTACCATGGGTATTCATGAACGCCCTAAGCAGAGCTTGCTTGATAGTCTTGAGCGCGTTTTTAAGCAGCCGATGCCACAAGAAGATGGTCTTGATGTCATCGCCGGTGCAAAGGCACTAATAAAAGGCGGCATCAAAGCCTTTGTTAGTATGGGTGGCAACTATGCGGTTGCCGCGCCAGATAAAAGTGCGATTCAAGCGGCGCTGACTACTACCCAGTTAAATGTCTTTGTCGCAACCAAGCTTAACGAAACCATGCTATATCCTGGTAAAAACAACCTTATCCTGCCTTGCATCGGTCGTACCGAGCGCCTCATCACTGATAAAGGTGAGCAGTTTGCCACCATTGAGGACTCAATGTGTCAAGTTGTGGCGACCAGAGGACGCCTTGAGCCTATCAGTAACACGCTAAAATCCGAAGCGCAAATCGTTGCAGATATGGCAACTCATGTACTTGGATCTGAATCCTCAATCCCTTGGCAAGCGATGAGTACGGATTTTGATGTTATTCGTGATTATATTGCGCAAGCGATTGAAGGATTTGAAAACTTTAATCAGCGTATTCGTGCCGCTGAGCGTGGTTTTCATCTGTATCATTCGGCGCGCCATCGGGTATGGAATACCGAGAGTGGCAAAGCACAGTTTGAAGTGCCGAAATACCCGATTACCTACGTTGCCACGCAAATGGCACAAACGACATCCGATTATCAAAATAATTCAGTAAACAATCAAACCTTTGATATGAACCAGTCTGCTGAGCAAAACGTCTGGCAACTAACCAGTGTCCGTAGTCATGACCAATTTAACACCATGATATTCGGCTTCCAAGATCGCTACCGACAGACTGATCGTCGTGATGTGCTCTTTATGCATCCAGATGAAATCAGTCGCTTAGGTTGGCAAAAAGGCGATCAAATCATGGTATCGCGCCAAGACAGTCAAAATGCTGAGCGCACGTTAGGACCTTTGATACTGACAGAGATGGATATTGCAGCGAATGCAGTGGCAACCTATTATCCTGAATGTAATGACCTCCTTGATTTGGACAGTCATGCGCCGGAATCCAGAACACCTGCTTATAAGTCTGTTACCGTGGTATTGAAGTGTCTTGAACAAAGCAGTATGGCAACTGCCGTATGATGGATGTCTCGGCACTAGAACTTTTATTTTATTAATAACACAGGCTAACAAGCACTCACAATGGCAAACAAACTTCACTTGGCTGCAGAAGATATCTTTAAGAAAGATGCGCCATTATCACGGCTACATGTGGCATATAAACACAGCTATGCATCAGATACATTTTTAGATGCTGCTAAGAATGCGCCGCTGGATATTGATACCAAGTCAGGAATGTTGGCTGTTGAGGCAGCTGTAGCCATTGTGATTAATGGCATTCATTACGCTGTCTTGATGGCAAGTCCTTATCAGCTCGAATACCTTGCCATCGGCTTTTTATATAGTGAAGGATTGATTCAGCATAGTCATGAATTACTAGATTGGGATATTACTCAATTAACAGACGATGAAAGTTATCAAGACTTTACTCCTGATTCTTTCATTCAAAATTCTTCTAATAAAGACTTTCTTAATTCTAATGTGACTGATGAGCTTATAAGCTTGGATCAGCTCTCAGAGCAGCTGCAAGACTATGATATATACGTGGTCGAGCTAGTCTTAAACCAGCGCTGTCATCAGCGTATTCAAGCGCAAAAACGCCAACTGGCAGGACGCACAGGATGCGGTATGTGCGGCATAACGGGTTTAACGCAAGCACTACCCGATCTAAGTAAATATCAGATAAACAAGCTATTGCTTAGTAGAGCGATGCCTAGTCTTGACGATTTACTGAGTATACAGGCGCAAATCAATGCAGCCCAGCATACCCATCAGCTCACAGGCGCTGTCCATGCTGCTGCAACCCTATACGAGCAGCAGCTGTACCTATTTGAGGACGTGGGGCGCCATAACGCCCTTGATAAGCTCATAGGATGGCAGTTGCATCATAAGGTAGAGGTTGACTATGTGCTAATGACTTCGCGTTTATCGATTGAGCTGGTACAAAAATCCATTCGTAGTCGTATACCTTGGCTGATTGGTATGTCTGCACCGACCAGTACCGCGGTACGTGTTGCCGAGCGTTATGGCTTAGGCCTAGCAGGATTTTTACGTGATAACCGCGTGACTTACTACGCAGGTTATGCCGACTCTTAAAATACATAGACCCTCTTCTACTCTAATGTTTGAACACATTCTTTGTCTAACCACCTCCATCAAACTTTGTTTTTTAATATCTTCCTCATCTGTCGAACAGACTTTTCAATGATCAAATTTATATATCATTATTTATAATAATTAACCATAAAATTTGTGATTGATAGCAGAATAGGTTAGTCTTAAGGCACAAACATGTTACTAATATTTAACATTACTGTAGTTTTAATTATCAATGCTACGTATGTCAGGTTAAATGCTTAGACATTTATCACCTGGCATCACGATTACGGATTATGTGTATTAGACCATAGATTGAGTAAAACAATACTCGATCCATGGTTATATATATCTGATACACGCTATCTAAACCTAGCATAAGTCAAGCAGTTGCGACTTACCGCTCATCCGTATTATTGCTATAGATGCTTGTACAAGCCTTTATCAGCAGCCAGCTATATCACGTATGCATCATTCGTAGCGTAATGGTTCAGCCATTTACAGACGCATATCGAGCGTTGTCCCTATGATTTTTGACATATCCTTCATAATTTATGATGAAGTCATATAGAGGCAAAAGCCATCCGCTTTCGATTTTTTTTGTGACGGTTCATCTCGTTGCGTGCTACCGATAATTGACCTATAGGCTGAATAGGTCGTTTTTGCATACCTGATAGTCTGGGAGAATACGTTTTAATCTACATTTTACTTATAACAATTGCGAGGTAGGAATTTGAAAACTGAGTCATTGTTCCAATTTTCAGCATTAACCATCATTTTGCTATTACTGGCATTTTATGGTGGTACTTATCTGCTGTCTTTATTAATAAAAAAAGATAAGGAGACGACCTCAGGTTTTATGGTCGCCGGTCACAACGTCGGTTTTGGTATGGGCGCTGCCAGTATGACCGCTACTTGGATCTGGGCAGCGTCATTTTATGCAGCTGCCACGTCCGGCTATAAATATGGCGTCTCAGGACCGTTACATTATGGTTTTTGGGGTGCCTTGATGATTTTATTCATCTACCCTTTTGGGATGCGATTTCGTGAACTTGCCCCTAATGGACATACCTTGGGTGAACTTATTCACGCCCGCCATGGCTCATCAAGCCAATTAATTTTAGCCATATCTAACCTTATGGGCAGCTTAATTAGCTTGATGGTCAATTTCACCGCTGCTGGCGCATTGGTATCAGTATTATCACCTTTGTCATTCCAAACAGGGGTGATTATCGCTGGCGTCGGAGTGCTAAGCTATACCTTAACTTCTGGATTTCGTGCTTCAGTGTTCACCGATTTTGCCCAATTGGTCGCGTTAATGGCGATTGGTGTCATTATTATCCCAGCGGTACTGTTTTCGATGGGTGGTCCTTCCGTCATGGTCAGCGGGCTTTCAAATCTAACCTTGCAGCAACAAGACTTCTTTTCATCTGAAGCCTTTTTTCAGCAAGGTGCGCCCTATTTTGTCGCAGTATTGGCTTATGCTATTGGCAATCAAACCATTACCCAGCGTCTATTTGCCATTGATAAAAGCAAAATTAAAGCAACCTTTATTACTGCTACTGTCGGCTATGCCGGTATTGTAATTGGTCTCGGCATGATTGGACTTATGGCATTAACCATAGGTATTGAGCCGCTCAATGGCAATATGAATAATTTGATTCCGCAAATGGTCAGCACGTATCTACATCCGGTATTCATCGCCTTATTCTTTATCTTGGTTATTGGTGCACTGTCCTCAACAGCTGATTCAGATTTATCAGCACTATCTACCATTATGATGGCTGACATTTATGGCAAGAATATTGCCAAAAAAAGCGGCGTAAACCCAAAAACCATGATGCTTGTCGGTCGCGGAACCATGATTGTCGCTACGGCAGCAGGATTGATTTTTGCCAGCTTTAAGCTTGATATTCTCGTGATGCTGGTTTTCGTCGGTGCGTTATGGGGTGCGATTGTATTCCCAGTGATTGCCAGTGTGTTCTGGAATCGCGTGACCAATACTGCCTTTACTTCAGCCGTCATCGTCGGATTATTATTATTCTGTACCGCTCGCTTTGAGCTCATACCTATCATTGGCGTTACGGCGCTGTTTTTTGAAGTATTGGCAAGCGTTGGTGCTGCTGTGGTAATTGGACTCATGGTATTTGGCTTTTTAGGTCGAAAAATGGCTGTGACAGCTGCTGCCCTTACACTGATACTGATGCTGATATTTGCCACTGGTTTCTTACGTCAATATATGGTGCTGCTTGCATCACTGACCGCTTATGGTGCCAGTGCAATCGTCTGCATCATTATCAGCCTCATGAGCAACGAGCATTTTGACTTTGATCTTATTAAACAGCGCGTTGGCGACTATGACCATAAACCCAACATACCGCCGACCACCAACGTTCAAAACTAGATTTATATCTTATCGACGTTTTGATGAATTTTTTAATGGCTTGATGTATTCATCATTCATTTTTAATACCTAAAATAAAGGAGTTAATATGGAAACCACGTTTTTTTATGGGCTTTATATCTTAATCTGGCCAGCAATCACGCTGGGTGTACTGATACTTATTTGCACTGCGACCTATAGAGATGTAAAAAAGGCCGTAGATAACAATAAAAGTATCGTTTAGAGACTTAATTAAGGATAGGATTTATCGTGATATGACGCTAAATACGCCTAACCTGATAAATAATCGGTCTTTATATCAAAAAGGGCTTGTAATTTAAATTATATTTGCTAATATAGGCGTCCTTGATTGGCTGGGTGGCAGAGTGGTCATGCAGCGGACTGCAACTCCGTTAACGCCGGTTCGATTCCGACCTCAGCCTCCAATTATTTAGGTTAAAAATTTATTAGGATTTATATTAATTTTAGCTTGCTTTATTAATGTAAATGCTTATAATATCGACCACTATCTAACAAGTAGAAAGCTTACTTATTAGATAATACAAGTTTTGCCCGGGTGGTGAAATTGGTAGACACAAGGGATTTAAAATCCCTCGCTAGTAATAGCGTGCCGGTTCAAGTCCGGCTCCGGGTACCATTATATTGAAAGGCTTCCAAGAAATTGGAAGCCTTTTTCTTATTGTATATCATTAACTTTCTCTTACCTCTACTATCAGCAGATGATGCTGTGATTCTAATGAGAAATTCAGGCATAAAAGCCACCAAGCGCTTTAATACTATCGTATTCTTTGTCGTTACGTGTTCCATGAATAGACATAGATTATATCCTCTAAATTATTAATCGATTGAAATAGCATCACTTTATTTATTTAGAAAGCACTAGCTAATGATAGTTGTTAGATAACACAAAGCCTTATTCAACCTGCTTGTTTCATACAAGTTTTTTAGCTACAGTTAAAATTCTTATATTGAATAATGACGATGAACCGTCAAATAAAAACAATTTTTCATAAGCTGGAGTACATTATGGAGCTAAAGCTGAATGAGCTTTCCGATAAAAACAATTTAAATAGTCATCATGGCGAGCATATTATCCTGCGTCTAACTTATGTTAACCGCTATAACACCGAAAATTCAAATATCGAAGTAGCACGTATTCTTGAGCAGGCGCAGCGCAATGGTATTACTGGTGCATTAGTAATTAATGAAAACTATTTTCTCCAAGTTATTGAGGGCGCAAGACCAGTTATTAACAATCTGTTAAAAAAATTGATTGAGGATAAGCGACATTTTTCTTTGCAAATTATTGAGTGCCGTGAAATTGAGGAACGGCATTGGAATAAATGGTCAATGAAATATTTAACGGCTAATGATCAGAATAAAGAGTATGTTATGAAATACTCAGCCAGCAATGAATTCAACCCTTACCTAATGAGTACTTCTCAAATTACAATGTTTATAGACAAGTTATCAAAACTTCAAGAACGACAAGAAAAACGCGAGTCTAAGATGAAAAAATCTTAGTTTTTGACCAGACGATTAGAATGAGTATATTTTATAGGGTAAGAACAACTTAATCGTCTAATGTATAGCCTACTATATAGGACGCTATACCTCTATATACCTGAAAAACGCCCAAAATAAAGGGCTAACAGTCTATGACGGTCAGCCCTTTATCGTTATTTGGTGGAGATGGCGGGAGTTGAACCCGCGTCCGCCAGCATTACGCTCATGAATCTACATGTTTAGTTTCTGTCTTTAATTTTAGTCTGCACCGATCCGACAGTCAGGATGGATTAGCCGATTCTCTACTTTTAAACCCAAGCAATTGAGACAATCACTTGTGGCGCTTCTACATGCGGACGCTTCAACTTAGTTGACCAACTGTAGATGATCAGCAACCAAGTAAACAGGGTTTAAGCTGCTAGAGCGTAATTTTCGTCGTTTGCGACTATAACAATATATGTTTGATTAACGAGAGGACATATACTCTCGACATGCATCATTGAGTTTCATCACCAGCGTCGAAGCCAGAACATCCCCAATAAGGTCGATGATTATATAGCATATATACGGCTGCTTGCAACCTATTAGAGCTCTGTATTACATTACATTACGTTACAGCTCAACTATCTAAGCCAGTATGGTATTTAACCATTTACCGATATTTTGAATCTGCGGCATACATACCTGATGTGCCATAGGATAGGTATGATAAGCAACACTATATCCTTTCTCTGATAATAACTGCTTTGCTTGTTCGCCTAATATAACGGGAACAACTGGATCATGCGCACCATGCTCGATCAAAATTGGCATACCTGTGTTGACAGCGCTATAGCGAACGCTGTCATTGGTTGCAAAGTAGGTAGAAAGCGCCATCAAGCCAGCCAAGCGCTGTGGGTAACCAAGTGCCACATGATAAGCCACTGCCCCGCCCTGCGAAAATCCTGCAATCACAATATGTTCAGGTTTCACACCGCGCTCGATTTCACGAGCAATCAAGTCATGGATTTGTTGTGCGGACTCTTCAATCTGCGCAATATCAACTTTGCGCTCAAGGCTCATCTCCAGGATATCATACCATGCGGGCATGACCATACCGCCATTGACCGTCACTGGGCGGTTGGGTGCATGCGGAAAGATAAAACGTACTGCCATTCCATCCGCTAAGCCGAGCTGCGGCACTACTGGCTCAAAGTCATGACCGCTAGCACCCAAACCATGCAGCCAAATCACGGATCGATTAATCGCTTTGTTTGCAGGATTGTGCTCGACAATAACGGCATCTAAATACTTATTCATTAATTATCCTTAATGAGAGTCAAAATTTAAACAAAATTAATATTACAAAATTACTTTGGTTGTCATCATTCCTTAAACATAACCCTATATTTTAGGAACTAAGTCAGTAACCATAAAATTAGTAATGATGATTTATGCACATTTATGAGGGTAGTTTACATGACAATTTCAAAAAATTCAGCGAATGAGCGGGCGCAGCTATACAACGCAGTGCTGAATAGATTCAAACGCCAAGGTTTTACTTTACCTTTAGCCATTATCAGCACTTTTTTATTAATAGGCTGTAATGAAGATGACGGTTCATCAATGATCGTACCACCTACTCTACCGCCAACGATTGAACCTATACAGTCGCTAGCTTATACCTATGGTGTTCGACCATTTTATCTGGTCAACGATATGGATGACAGCCCGCTAAAAGATGAGTTGCTGGCATGTAAGGGTCAAACACCTAGCAAGACAGGTTTCTCTATCGCCCATCGCGGCGCGCCTCTACAATTTCCTGAGCATACTTATGACGGTTATGTAGCTTCAGCACAAATGGGCGCAGGCATCCTAGAGTGCGATGTGGCCTTCACTAATGATGGTGAGCTGGTATGTCGCCATGCCCAAAACGATTTGCATACCACTACCAATATTGTTGCTACGCCACTAGCGAATCAATGTAGCGTACCGCCTATAATAGATGCTAATGGATCTCTCACCAACGCCGCCGATATTGAATGTCGCACTTCAGATATTAGCGTCAGGGATTTTAAAAGCTTAACGGGAAAAATGGATGCCGCTAATCCGAAAGCAACCAGTATTAGTGCCTACATGAATGCGACTGCCCCATGGCGAACGGATTTGTATTCACAAAATGGTGAAGTATTGACATTAAAAGAGCATATAGCACTTGCCAGTAGCTTGGGTATGAAACATACACCTGAGCTCAAAGAACCCGTGGTTACTATGCCATTTAATGGATATAGTTTAGATACTTATCGTCAACAAATGATTGACACTTATAAAGTTGCAGGCGTGCCCGCCAGTGATGTATATCCGCAGTCATTTAATCTTGCAGATATTGACTATTGGATTAATAACGAACCGAACTATGCCACCAATGCCGTCTACCTCATCGATGATAGCAACGAGAGCGCGGCGGGTAAAATATTTGATAAAAACGACCCAACGACGTGGAAGCATTCATTGGCTGAGCTGAAAGCGCGCGGCGTTAATATCATTGCCCCCGCAACTTGGCTATTGGTCACCAGCGATGGTAATGGCAAGCTGCTACCGTCGGCATATGCCTTGCAAGCCAAAGCCAATGGCCTCGACATTCTCACGTGGTCGCTTGAACGGTCAGGGCCATTAAAAAATGGTGGTGGCTGGTATTATAGTGGGCTTAGCGACGCCATTAATAACGATGGCGACATCATGAATGTCATTGATGTGCTGGCGCAAGAAGTTGTAGTGAAAGGCATCTTCTCAGATTGGCCAGCAACGGTCAGTTACTATGCCAACTGTAAAGGTTTGAAGTAATGTAAAGGGTCAACCCTACTCATATTTTAAAGGCATAGAGACATTAAGTAATCGATTGAACTGGTTGCTTAATATCCGCATTTTGACCACGATGACGCAGATAATGATCCAGTAACACAATCGCTAACATAGCTTCGGCGATAGGTGTTGCACGTACACCAACGCAAGGATCATGACGACCTTTGGTCAGCATCTCAATCGCTTCCCCCTCTGTATTGATACTCTTGCCAGCCGTAGTAATACTAGAGGTTGGCTTCAGTGCAATACTGACACGGATATCTTGTCCTGATGAGATACCACCCAAGATGCCGCCTGCATGATTGGCGGTAAAACCATCGGGTGTCATTTCATCACGAGAGCTATGCCCAAATTGTCCTGCCACTGCCATACCATCACCAATCTCAACACCTTTAACGGCATTGATACTCATCATGGCATGGGCAATATCGGCATCTAAACGGTCAAATACCGGCTCACCAAGTCCAACTGGTACGCCGCTTGCAATAATCTCAAGACGGGCACCACAGCTCGTACCTTCACGGCGTAAACTATCTATCAAGGTCTCAAAGCGACTGACAGCATCGGCATCCGCACAGAAAAACGGATTACTATTCACAAAATCCCAATCGATTGTGCTTGGGTTTAGGACATTACTGTACTCATTACCAATTTGGGTCACATGACCACGGATTTGCACACCTAAGCGCTCTAGCAAGTATTTCTTGGCGATAGCACCTGCCGCTACACGCATGGCAGTCTCACGCGCCGATGATCGACCACCGCCACGATAGTCACGAAAGCCATACTTCATACTATAAGTATAGTCGGCATGACCGGGGCGAAAGGTATCTTTAATTTCACCATAGTCTTTAGATTTTTGATTGGTATTACGAATCAGTAGACCGATAGAAGTACCTGTCGTTTTACCTTCAAAAACGCCAGAGATAATCTCGACTTCATCAGATTCACGGCGCTGGGTCGAGTACTTAGAAGTACCCGGTTTACGGCGATCCAAATCTATTTGCAAGTCGGCTTCGGATAAGGCTAAACCTGGTGGCACGCCATCGACGATTGCTAACAAACCTGCACCATGCGACTCACCGCAGGTGGTGACGGTAAAGACCTGACCAATACTGTTGCCTGCCATATTTATCCTTAAACAAATGAAGTCGATTTTTGACTGTTTTAATTATAGTATCAATCGTGATTTATTGATTGCTATCTAGTAACTGTACATAATTGGCGAATAATGAGCGATAGCTCATAAGCTCATCATAGGTAATCGCAAAGATGCCATGACCGCCATGAGCAAACCTTAGCCAATCAAACTGAATCTCAGGATAAGCTTGTTTTAACGCCCACTCGCTATCACCCACTTCACAGACTAGCAAACCTTCGGGGCTTAGATAATCGGGTGCTTCAAACAAGATACGATGTACCAAGTCTAAACCATCTTGACCAGCAGCAAGCGCATGCTCAGGCTCATATAAAAACTCTGGTGGCAAATCTGCCATGATAGCGGCATCAACATAAGGAGGATTGGTTACAATCAGCTCATATTGATTTTCGGCAGGGATTTTGGCAAATAAGTCAGATTCAATCACATTGACTTGATGACCAAGGTCATGATGATCGACGTTGACCATCGCGACTTCTAGTGCACCTTTATCAATATCTACAGCATCAACCAGTGCATCGACAAAACGAGTCGCCAGCGCAATAGCAATACAGCCAGAACCGGTACATAAATCTAAAATACGCTCAGGCTGTGATAGCTGTTTAATTTCTAAGCCATGATCATAAAAAGCCGGCGCTTGATTATTGACACTTACGCCTATTGGTTTTGCCAGCTCGCTCACTTCAAAATATGGGTGGAACTGCTGACGAATCAATTCAGCAATAGGTGAGCGAGGAATCAATACGCGCTCATCGACATAGAACGGCAAATCACAGAAATAAGACAGATTAATCAAATAGCTTAATGGCTTACGCTCAGCGATACGCTCTTCTAACAAGCTTAAAACCAATTGCTTCTCTGAAGTGGTCAAACGACAGTCCAGAATCTGATCATTGGCAGACCAATCCAAAGACAAAGAATGCAATACAATCGCAGATGCTTCGGCAAACTCATCGGTGGTGCCTTGGGCGACAACCACATCATAGTTACGTAATTGCGTCACTGAAAAACGAATAAAGTCACGAATAGTGACCAGTTGCTCACGTGCCTCTTCAAGCTCCGCACGCAAAGTCGCAAATTCATCGTGCTCACCGACCAGCCCTGTCTCTAAATCGTATTCCATATCATCATTGATACCTTGTGACTCATCATCATTAAAGTATTGATTTTGAAATTCTTCTGCGCTCATTACTTGGTCTTCTGACATATCGCACCTTGCTGATTACATGCTCACTGACTACATGCGGATGGGTTAAATCGCTTTCAATGATTTCACTGAACAGCCAATTTATTAAATAAAAATCTCGTTCCACATTATAGACGGAAACAAGATGATGCGCCAATGACTGTATTTTTTACTTCAACAAAATCTTTAGCAGTATTTACAATTAAGTAGCCCATGGCTTTAACAGAAGGGTTAAAAAGGCTGATTTAGCATAGCCATATAACACTGTCTTAAAGCTCATAACGTATTGTGGTAACTGTTAATTGAGTGGAAAAGGCAGCCTTAGCCTGACTCAACTCTTGCTTAATTGTAGTGAATACGTCAACTGTTGACGTTTGGCAAGTCTTAAACGAAAAAAAATGTGTCAAAAGTTTGCGAAGCATCCAAATTATGCGCATAATAGCCTCATTAGCAGCCACCACAAGTATATAAATATGATGAAAATAAAACCTCTTATCACCGCTATATCTATCGCTGTTGTTAGTATGAGTGCTATTGCTGCACCTACTGATGGTACACGCACTTTACCTGTACGCACAGCTGACTCGCTTCCTAGTATTGCGAAAAAAGTCAGTCTGAATGTGCAAGAAAGTCGCAGTAGCTCAGTCGTCGACTCTAGTACGTCCGTAAAACTAGATACGAATAAAGCCAAATCAGCGGACCGTATGACCCAGCTGATTGATGCCAAGCAGGACGCTGAAGTGAAAGCATCGGTCGCCGTTACCGCTGACAATATGACCGTAGAGGAATTGACTCGTAAGGATGAGCAATCAGACAGTGACGATATTAGCGAAGGTCAAGCGGTATCAGCACCTAGCTCTGCCATGGCTGATAGTGCAACGGATACTTCTATCAAAAGTATCGCCGATGTTGATGGTAAAAAACATACCACGCTGAATTTGTCTAATTATGCCAAACAAGTAAACGGTGCCACATGGACACCGAGTATGAAAGTTAACTCAGCTATGACTATCAAAATGCAGGCGCTGCTCGATTGGAATCATGCGTCTCCGGGTGCTATTGACGGTGGCTGGGGTATGAACAGTAAAAAAGCACTGATCAACTTTCAAACCATGCAAGGCTTGCCAGCAAACGGTAAGATGGATCAAAAAACATGGGATGCTTTAAATAAAAATATTCCAGCTAACAAGCCAGTTTTAGTGACGTATACCATCACTGAAGATGATGTGAATACCAATTTTGCTACTATGCCTGCAGACTCAGAAGCCAAGTCAAAAATGAAAGGCTTGTATTATCAAGACATCAAAGAGATGTTTGGTGAGCGCTTTCATATGGATGTGCGTTATTTAGACAAGTTAAATAAAAACAAACAATATAAAGCGGGTGAAACCATTACTGTATTAAATACGCGTGCTCCGCTTAAGCAGCGTATTAACCGTGTCGTCGCCAATAAAGCTGATAAAACTCTTTATGCTTATAATGATGACAAGCTGGTTGCAACCTATCCTACAACCGTCGGTAGTGACAGCACGCCATCACCACAGGGCACCTTTAAAATCGTTAATAAAGTAAAAATGCCGTGGTATAAAGCAACTGTTGGCGAAGGCGCAGATAAAAAAGTACATATGTTACCACCAGGACCGAACAGTCCCGTAGGGGTGGTATGGATGGGCTTATCTAAACCTTCTTACGGTTTACATGGCTCACCTAAGCCAGAAGGTATCAGTCGCCAAGCATCAGCAGGCTGTGTGCGTTTGACTAACTGGGACGTTTTAGAGGTTTATGCCAATATCGAAAATGGCGCAACCGTTGAGCTAAAATAGTTCAATAGATAGTACGCAATAAAAAAGACCTTGATCATCGTATCAAGGTCTTTTTTATTATATTCCAAAAGATTCAGTACCAAAATTTTAGATGTAATAAATAAAATGAATAGCATATATAAAATGCTCGATTAAATGATACTACGATCTTTTTTACCACGAACTATGCTTTGTAACCCTCTTCATTACCTGTAATGCTGCCAATTTTTTTGGTGAAAAATAATGCTGTGGGAATAGAAACTAAGAAACCGATAGCGACTGCTATTTGAATATGCGGAATCTGGTTAAAACCCATGACCAAAGCACCGATCATAAAAAGACCGATGATGACAGTTGCTGCCATTGAATAGACAACAGAAAAAAGTGGCCAGTTCATAACTTATTCCTTACTTTTATTATGGGTATAACTACTTTATACACTATATCCATACTAATAGTAAGTCTTTTATTATTTATGCTCAGCCCAATCATAGTAAGTAATTACTATCGATAACCTTATTATAAGTATTGATTTATAATAAGTGTTTTTACTAACACCAAACCGCCTTTTATTTAAAAGTTTTCCACCCTTTGTACTGGCCCAATTTTATTCGGGAAGACCTATGACTACGTGCTTGTTTATCCTTACTATTGAAATATTCGACTGACAATCTAAATAAAATTGTCTGGTTTATAGCAAAAAATGAGTAGGGTTTACCATGTATTTACTTAGGAATCTTCAACACCCTTGGCACGTTTGTGCTAAAATCGCTTGCAAAATTATTTTACTTATTCTACTAAATACATCCGTCAGTAAGGAGCCGCTGTGAGCCAGCCATTTCGCTCAGCCGATATTCGTCAAGCTTTTATCGATTTTTTCATAAGCAAGCAGCATACCCTCGTCGCCTCATCGAGTTTGATTCCGCATAATGACCCGACATTGCTATTTACCAATGCCGGTATGAATCAGTTTAAAGAGACCTTTTTGGGTATTGAGCCGCGTGATTATACGCGTGCGGTAACCTCGCAAAAGTGCGTACGTGCTGGTGGCAAGCATAATGATTTGGATAACGTCGGCTATACGGCGCGCCATCATACGTTTTTTGAAATGCTTGGTAATTTCTCTTTTGGCGATTATTTTAAGCAAGCAGGTATTGGTTATATTTGGGAGTTTTTGACCTCGGACGAATGGCTTGCGATTGATAAAAACCGCTTGTATGTGACCATTTATGAGACTGATGACGAAGCCTTTGATATTTGGCATAAAGACATCGGTATCCCAAGCGAGCGCATTATCCGTATTGGAGATAATAAAGGCGCGCCTTACGCCTCAGACAACTTTTGGACGATGGGTGACACTGGCCCTTGCGGCCCTTGTACCGAAGTATTTTATGACCATGGCGCTGATATCGAAGGCGGTTTACCGGGTACGCCTGAAGAAGACGGCGACCGTTATATCGAAATTTGGAACTGCGTCTTTATGCAGTTTAATCGTCAAAAAGACGGTACTATGCTGCCGCTACCAGCCCCAAGTGTTGACACCGGCATGGGACTTGAACGTATCAGTGCCATCATGCAAGGCGTACATGGCAACTATGAGATAGATTTATTCACTCATTTAATGGATGCGGCGGCTGAGATTTTAGAAATTGAGAATCAGCAACAGTCATCATTAAAAGTCATTGCTGACCATATTCGCGCTGTTTCATTTTTGATTGCTGATGGCGTCACTCCAAGTAATGAAGGTCGCGGTTATGTGCTACGCCGTATCATTCGTCGTGCGGTACGCCACGGTAATAAGCTTGGTGCCGATAGCGATTTCTTTTATAAAATGGTCGCACCGCTTGTCGCTGAGATGGGCACCGCCTACCCTGAGCTAAAAGATAAGCAAAGCGTCATTGAAAACGCCATTCAAAAAGAAGAAGCCCAATTTGCCAAAACCTTAGCACAAGGTTTACGTCTACTTGCCAGCGAATTGGAAGGTCTAAAAGATGGTGATACCCTTTCTGGCGAAGCAGCATTTAAGCTATATGATACTTACGGCTTCCCCGTTGACTTGACCGCTGATATCACCCGTGAGCGCGGTATTGTGATTGATGAAGCGGAGTTTGATGAACATATGCAAGCACAGCGTGAACGCGCGCGTGATGCAGGCAAGTTCGACGTTGATTATAGCAATGTCATTCAAGTAGAAAACCCAACCACCTTTATCGGTTATGAGCAGCTTGAAGAAGAAGGTGTCACGATTGATGCACTTTATCAAGATGGCAATCCAGCCGATAGCCTAACTGAAGGTATGGAAGGTGTCGTAGTACTTGACCGTACACCGTTTTATGCTGAAGGTGGTGGTCAGGTTGGTGAGCTTGGCGAAATCCGCACCGCGACTGGCGTTTTTGAAGTGCAAGATACCAAAAAATCTGGTCAAGCCATCATCCATTATGGTGTCGTGACCATGGGTGACATTAACACCAAGCAAACCGCTGATGCGCAAGTATTGTCGAGTATTCGCGCAGCCAGTGCCAAAAACCACTCTGCCACACATCTATTGCATGCTGCATTAAGAGAAGTATTGGGTGATGAAGTCACGCAAAAAGGCTCGCTAGTATCAAGCGAAGTATTACGTTTTGATTTCTCCTATGACAAGCCCGTCAGCACTGCTGAAGTTACACGTATCGAACGCTTAGTCAATGAGCAAATTCAAGCCAACACCCCTGCTCGCATCGAGAATATGTCTATCGACGAAGCAATGAAACAAGGTGCTATGGCATTGTTTGGCGAAAAATATGGCAGTGATGTTCGCGTCTTAACCATGGGTACTGACAGTATCATCGATGGTCAACGTAAGCCTTTCTCTATTGAGCTTTGTGGTGGTTTGCACGTTAAACGTACCGGTGATATTGGTGTGTTAAAAATTACCAGCGAATCAGGTATTGCGGCTGGCATCCGCCGTATTGAAGCCGTCACTGGCATGAATGCGATTAAAAATATCCAGCAAAGTGAGCAGCAGCTGAGCGAGCTTGCCAGTCAGCTAAAAGTAAAACGTCCTGAAGTGGCGCAGCGTGTGCGTACCATGGCGGATAAGCAGCGCGAACTTGAGAAACAACTAGAGCGTTTAGAGCAAAAAATCGCCAGCGCCCAAGCCGCAAACTTGCTTGATGACGTGCAAACCATTGCTGGTACGCCAGTACTTATCAGTACACTAAGCGGTATCGATGGTAAATCTATCCGTACGCTAATGGACGATATCAAATCAAAACTACCAGATAGTGTGATTGTATTGATTGGTGATAAAGATCAGCAGTTGGCATTAGCTGCTAGTGTGGCAAAGTCTGTGACTGCGAAAGTAAAAGCCGGTGATATTATTCGTCATTTGGCAGGTGAGCTTGGTGGTAAAGGTGGTGGTAAACCTGACTATGCCCAAGGCGGCGCACCAAAAGCTGCCAACACCAGCGCGGTTATCAATGCGCTACCTGCGTGGATTGCAGAGCAGCTTGGTTAAGTATTAAGCTGAGGCTAATAGGCGATTGGTTATAACGGTTATAACCAATCGCCATGTATCTAATGTCTACTGATACTTAAAGTTACGGCTCGAATATGATATAAAGGTCAACGCTTAGACTTATTTCAGCGTATGAAGTCTATTGGCATAATAAGACAGTAAACCATCAAAAAGTAAAACAAAGGGCGCAGTTCTTATAATCTGGCTTTATCGTTATTAAAATCAATCTAGCACTTAATTTAGACAGTGCCATGACGAATTGATGTCTCTCAATAACAGATAACCATTGGTGAATAATAGGTAGATTTTTATGGCGTTAATAGTACAAAAATATGGCGGCACCTCGATGGGCAGTATCGACCGCATCAAAAACGTCGCCAAACGAGTCAAACGCTGGCATGACAATGGTCATCAAGTAGTCGTTGTCGTGTCTGCCATGAGCGGTGAAACCAACCGTTTGATTGATTTAGCACGCCAAATCAGTAGCCAGCCCGATCCTCGCGAATATGACCAAATGGTCTCAACCGGCGAGCAGGTGTCTATCTCACTGCTTGCCATGGCGATTAAAGAGTTGGGTATCGGTGCACGTTCATTTACCGGTCGTCAGGTCGCTATTAAAACCGATAATGCTCACAATAAAGCGCGTATTGAAAGTATCGATGACAAAAACATCCGTGAGCAGCTAGATGCCGGCAACGTCGTTATTGTCGCAGGCTTCCAAGGTATCGATGAAGAAGGCAATGCGACGACATTAGGGCGCGGCGGCTCTGATACGACAGGCGTGGCGATTGCCGCGGCTTTAGGCGCGGATGAATGCCAAATCTATACTGATGTTGATGGCGTCTATACCACTGACCCGCGCGTCACCTCAAAAGCCAAAAAACTTGAAAAGATTACTTTTGAAGAAATGCTTGAGATGGCAAGTCTTGGCTCTAAGATTTTACAGATTCGCTCAGTAGAATTTGCTGGCAAATACGGCGTACCGCTGCGCGTATTATCTAGCTTTGATGAAAACAACGATGGTAGCTTCGACCAAGAATTTCAAGACAATGTCGGCACCCTAATTACGATAGACGAAGGAGACAATATGGAACAGGCAATCATCTCAGGTATCGCTTTTAATCGAGACGAAGCAAAAATCGTCGTACGCGGTGTCCCTGATCACCCTGGCATTGCTTCTGCTATCCTCAGCCCTATTGGCCGCGCCAATATCGAAATTGACATGATCGTGCAAAACCTATCTACCAACGGTATGACTGATTTTACTTTTACCGTTAATCGTACGGACATGGAAAAAACCATGAAAGTACTAGAAAGCGAAGTCAAAGATGAAATCGGTGCTAAAGAAATATTGGCCAATGATGAAGTGGTTAAAGTCTCATTAGTCGGCGTCGGCATGCGCTCGCACGCAGGTGTTGCTAGTCTTATGTTCCAAACCCTTGCGGAAAACAACATCAATATTCAAATGATATCGACCAGTGAAATCAAGGTATCTGTTCTTATCCAAGAGCAGTATCTGGAAAAAGCGGTAAGATCTCTACATACGGCCTTTGGTCTTGATCGTGAAGACGGTGAAAGCAAAATCGCTGGTTTATAAGAATGAACGTATAAACACTTTACTAAAGCCGTATAAAAATAATAGGCTTTAATGTTTATTCAATAAACTGCGATTTATTATTTTCAATAATGCTTAATACTTAATTAAATAGGGTCTTATTAGGACCCTATTTTCTTTTTTTATTATTGCTGAGGTTATTATAAAACCAATAGTTTTGTGAAAACCCGTGACAGTATCTGTTATGCCCCCTATAATGAGGGTTTCATTTGGGCTAAATGAATTTATCTATCATTATCGCTATTAGCATCCTATTTTGGGTAAGATTTATAAAACAATGTTTATGACATTTACTTTATAACAGCTGCCTATTTTGTGCAGCGATAATGTCCTGTAATTGAGACGCAATCTGATGAGTAATAATCTGTTGATGCAACATAAGGAGTGTGACGCATGTTAATTTTGACACGCCGCGTGGGCGAAACGCTAATGATTGGCGACGAGGTCAGTGTGACTGTCCTAGGTGTCAAAGGCAATCAAGTACGTATCGGCGTTGATGCGCCAAAAGATATTGCCGTACACCGCGAAGAGATTTATCAGCGCATTCAACATGAGCGCACGGTACAGTCGCAAATGCAGCATCTTGAGCAAGGCAGCTTTGCGCCTTCATTTGATGATGAAGACTATTTTAATCGCTAACCTGTTAGCTTCATATCCAACTATCAATAATCATTAAGCTTGTATCAAGCATGCTAGTTTTGGCTTTTTAACAGCTTTGAGGTCATTTATTTATGAGTATCCGCCAATCAGATGTATCGGCTCTACTTAATGGTTTGAATAAAAAAGCCATTGGATTCAATGATGTCATCAGTTTTATTGATGATTTTTATCGTTATGCGCCAGCGCCTTTTGTTAATGGCATGGCACATAATGCTGCTGGTGAAAACGAAGGCAGCGCCAAGATTTTTGGTTTTGCAAAGCATCACGGCTTAAATCAATTAGATACGCTAAAGTTGTTTGGTGAGCATTACCAAACAGTTCAAGCGACGCCTAAAGGAGTTGATCATCCCAATATTCGCAATTTTTTACATTGGGGCTGGCAAGGTTTTTTAATGGAGAAGAATCCATTAACACTGCGCCCTAGCGTAGATACCAGCACGCTTTGATGGTTTATGATTGACGATTATAAAAAAGCCACACTATGATGATAGCGTGGCTTTTTTTATGCTTCATTTTTTATCAGTGCATTTACATAGTAAGTCTATTTATCGCGAAACTTCACGGGCTGTACCGCACCTTTCGGATTTGGCATATTGGGATAATGATGTTCATGTTCAACATCACATTCAGCGCCAACGACCGAACCATCTTCTCTGACCGGCTTATGAATATAGCCAGTTCGCTCAGCAGGCGCCAGATGTTCATGCTCCCATACCATCACGGCTTGCATACAGGTCTCGCGCTGCTCAGCAGTCAGCTTACGACCGTCTTGCCATTTGCCAAGCTCAATTGCCATACGAAATTTATCGACCACTTCAGGTGTTAGGCTTGCTAATATCGTTTGTTTGTCCATCGTGCCTACTCTCCACTACTATTTTTTATATCACATTTTTGTCTAATAAAGACGCTTATTCATCGTCCATGATATCATCATCAGCGTCGAGACTGAATTCCTCAGCATGCACATTCCAGTGTAACTTCGTCCGGCACGCTTCATAAAAGTCAAACCCTGGCGGATGTAGCAAGGTTAATTTGTCCGGATGCTTACGAATATATAGACGCTGCTCTTGTTCAAGCGGCGTGCTTGGTTTACCGTCAGCACTGACCATCGGCTGGGTGCGGTTGTCCTCGTGAATACGAATACAAATCTCGCTGGTGCCACTGACCACAATAGGGCGACTTGACAGCGTGTGCGGGTGCATAGGCACCAAACATATGGCATCCATGCTTGGATGTATAATAGGACCACCACCAGAGAGCGCATAAGCTGTCGAGCCCGTCGGTGTCGCTACGATGAGACCATCACTGTGCTGCCGATAAACATCATGCCCATCGATTTTCATCTGAAAATCAATCATATGGACAGACTTACCAGCGTGCAACACGATGTCATTGAGTGCCATGTCTTCATGAATAATCTTACGACCTTCACGAATCTCCATCGTAAGTAAAAATCTATGGTCTAACTGATAATCACCCATCAGTACTTGGCGCAATTTAAACGCCGCTTCATCAGGTTTGACATCGGCTAAAAAACCAAGGCGACCACGGTTAACCCCCAAGACAGGTACACGATAGCGCGCTAGTGCTTCGGCAGCATGGAGTATAGAACCATCACCGCCAACCACAATGACCAAATCACAAATCTCGCCGATAAGGCTACGCTTAACAATTTTGACTCTCTCAATATCAGTGAGATTCAGAGTTGGCAAGTTGGCGGTTTGCACATCCATAATCAACGTAAGATTCATGTCGTTAATTATTTGGGCAATCTGCCCAAGACTTTGGGTTACACTGCGCTTTCCAGCACGACCCATCAAGCCAATACGGCGAAAAGCTGGATTTTTGATAGCGTGGAACAGCTCTGATTCATGTAGGTGCGGCAATCTTGCGGACTGCGCTGAGGTTTCCATAAAACGACTCGGCATGATGGTAAATTACAGAGCAATGATAACGAGAAATAGGCGATTAGACTAGCCTGTTTATCAATTATCGTTGTTAACGGTCGTAATTGACCCCATATAAAAGCCAACATACGCTGTTTTGGGCGTATGCATTTAGCTATTTAATATCGCTGTGTATAGGAGCGAAATCGACTCAATAGTTGCGCAAAGCCTTGTACGCTGTCACGTAAACACCGTTGACAATAATGGCGATTTTGCTAAAGTAGCTGACATAACTATTATTTATATTTTATTGAGGACAACTTTATGGCCAATCCTATTGTCAGTCGCGCAGAGCTTGCCGTCGGCGGTGCGCCGATGACAGTGAAGGGCGTGATTCAAAAAACCAGTTTATTGCTTGGCTTATCGGCGATTACGGGTATTGGATTTTTCTTTTATGCGTTGATGGCAGGTTTATCACAAGGTTTTATCACGATGGCGGCTTTTGGTAGTATGTTTGCTGCCTTTGGCTTAGCGATTTTCATTACCTTTAAACCGCAAAAAGCTAAGACGCTTGCCGTCCCATATGCGCTTTTGGAAGGTATATTCTTAGGTGGTATTTCCCTGTTTTTCATGAGAATGTACCCAAGTGTACCAGTCACTGCAATGTGTGCGACCTTTGTAACAGCGGCGGTTATGCTAGGGCTATATCGCTCAGGCTTGGTTAAAGTGACTGAAAAGTTCCGCTCAATCGTCACCTCAGCCTTGATCGCTATCATGCTAGTTTATGTGGCGCAGTGGGTACTTTCTTTAGCATTTGGTTCAAGCCTGCCTTTCTTGTTTGAAGGCGGCGCTATCGCTATTGGCTTTAGCTTATTTGTGATTGTTATCGCCTCTTTTACGCTGTTATTAGATTTTGATAATATTGAGCGTGGTGTGGCAATGGGTGTGTCAGAAGACTACGAATGGTTATTCAGTATTGGTCTTCTTGCAACGCTAGTGTGGATGTATATCGAATTTATGCGTCTATTAAGCTATCTACAAGATTAGTCAAATAGCTGTTCGATAGTCATTGAAATAAAAAAACCGTCTTTTATAAAGGCGGTTTTTTTGTGGGTAATCTTCAGAGATTTGTTTAAATGAGTTTAAGCTGGTTTAAATTAAGCACGCTTTAGACGCAGGGCATTTAATACGACAAATAATGAGCTTAATGACATGCCAATAGCAGCTAGCCAAGGTGGCACATAACCCAAAGCTGCTGGTATCAATACACTACCATTATAAATAAGTGCCCAGCGCAAGTTTTGTTTGATAATACGTTTGGTTTTATCAGCGATACGTTTCGCTGCAATAATAGCTTCGATTTGTCCGTTTAGGATAATACTGTCACTAGATACTTGCGCCAAATCTGCTGCACCGGCAATCGAGGTTGAAACATCTGCCGCTGCCAATACTGGCGCATCATTAATACCATCACCAACCATCAATATCACTGCACCTTGAGCTTGTAGCTGCTGAATATGATTGACCTTGTCCATTGGCGACAGTCCGTTATACGCAGACTGCATACCCAAATTTTCAGCCATGACCAAGGCTTGCGGACTTGGGTCACCTGTGAGCATGACAGGCTCGATACCTAATGCTTTCAAGCTATCCAGCATAGATTGAGCGCTATCACGTACCTTATCATTAAAATAAAAACATGCCAGTGTTTGCCAGCTTACTGATTCATCCTTTTGACAAGATAAGACTACCGCTGAGCTGGCGCGCTCGGCAACTAAATCAATCATTAAGTCATTATCCGCATTGGTAACATTATTCATTTTGTCTAAAGCAAAATCTACATGACCAATACGATATAGCACACCATCGATCATTGCTTCCACGCCTCCTGCTGGATAATGCTGCAGCGCTTGTGTCGCTGGCAGATGCAGTTGATATGCGGCGGTCAGTAGCGCATGAGCAATAGGATGACGACTGCCCACCTCTAGCGCTGCCGCAATAGCTAATACACTGTCTCTTTGCTCATCTGCCTTTGTGATGACACCTGTATCAGTAAGTAGCTTAATGTTTAATAAATTGGGTTTACCATATGTCAAGGTTCCCGTTTTATCAAATGCCACATGGGTAATTTCAGCCAGCGTTTGTAGGGTATGCCCGCGCGTCGTCAAAAACCCATAACTAGCCAATCTATTGGTCGATACAGTAAGCGCAATTGGTGTCGCTAAAGACAGCGCACAAGGACATGTCGCGACCAATACCGCCACCGTTGCCCAAATCGCTTGGCTTGGGTCAACGATATACCAGCCAATAAATACCAAGACAGACAATACTAAAATACGCGCCACAAACCAACGTGCTAGCTTATCTGCTTGCTGTGCAAGTTTTGGCTTTTCACTCATTGCCCGATTCATTAGCCTGTCAATCAAACCGATTTGGCTGTCTTCTGGTAGCGCTGTGACCAACATCTCAAATGGTTGGCTATCGTTTTGTGCACCGCCAACGATATAGTCACCTTGGTTCTTAGTGATTAAATCACCTTCACCTGTCAGTAGGCTTTGAGAAACTGTGGCGGTTGAGCTGAGCAAGATACCATCACTGATAATCTCAGAACCTGCCTCAACCATGATGATGTCACCCACTTGCAAGCTATGAGCGGTCACCATCTGCTTTTCTTTTGCCTCATCGTTTGTATTTGAGACAGTTAATCGTTGCTGACGAGTCTGCTGCCATTCTTGAGCAATACGTGATGTTAACTGATAGACATTAGCATCCATACTTTGCGTAAAATTAGGCGTAGTACTCACTGTATTTTGACTATTTACCTCATTACCAACTACGATAACAGCCCCATTAACAGCTCCATCATCAACCTTATTAACAGACTCTTCGCTTTCTTGTTTAAGCGCATTTTTCTGAACGCTATTTTGTTCTAATAGCTGCAAAATACTTGCAGCAGAGTCTTTGTTTTCAGCAATTTTCTGTACCAATACTGGCTCAACTACCACCAAATCGTTTGCCATAGTTGCCGCTTTTAGGCGAGCATTGTGCTCAATATAACGACCTGCCAGCAAGAAGAAAATAAACATACTAACTGAGTCATAATAAGTCTCCCCTTGCCCAGTAATAGTGGCAAATAGACTGGCGAAAAATGTGACAATCAAGGCAATACTAACGGGCACGTCCATATTGACTTGGCGAGCACGAATCGCTGACCATGCTGACGTAAAAAATGGTACACCGGCATAAAAGAATACTGGCGTACTGACGAATAAAGACACCCAACGCAAAAAATCGCGCTGAAATATCAGCATATCGCTATATTCACCGAAATAAATTGCCACGGCATACATCATCGCTTGCATTGAGCCGAGTGCCGCGATGCCAAGCCTTATTAGCATTTGGTTGTTATGACGTGCTAGCATGGCTTCGTGGGTATCTTGCCGATAAGGCTTGGCTTCATAGCCAATTTCATTGATAACCGCAAGAATCCGGCTAATCGGTAGCTTGGTCTCATCCCAAATCACCCGCATGCGTTGATTGGTCAAATTAACCTGACATTTACTGATGCCATCCAACTCATCCAGCCGCGATTCAATCAACCACGTACAAGCGGCGCAGCGCAGATTATTGACAGACAACTCTGCTACCGACATACCGTCTTGGGCGTAGACAAACTGTGATTTTATTTCATCATGGTCATAAGCTTCAAGGCGGGTCATCTGAACGGGTAAGCTTGCCGTACGGTTAATCTCCGAGCGATCAAGATAATATTGCTCAAGCCCCGCTTCCACGATACTTTGTGAAGCTAACTGGCAGCCCATACAACACATCTCACGCGATTTACCTAATATATCGGTATGAAACGGCGGCTGCGGCACGGGATCACCGCAATGAAAGCAATGACCCGCCAGCGGCAATACCAGACCGTCAATAATAGAATTGTCTTGATAATGAGTATTGGTTTTTGATGACCTTGGTAATGTCGGTGATGTTGGCGGCATAGGAGATGGAATACTGGACATAATCGCACTTATTTCCTTTAGACAGAACATTGAGTAAATAGCTTTAAATCAAGGCTCTATCATCTGATCTACTCGATATCGAGAAAACCACTATGTTTGATGTATATTGGTTAACTGACTACTATATTTGGGGCTACGCGACATTGATGGTTATGCTTCTTTAAGATAGTGCGTGTTAATGCAAACCATTACTCTTATTCAAAATTGAGACAGTGTTACGACAATAAGAGGTGGCGGACACTTTCAAATAACCATCATTGCTTTTATAAAGATTATACTATAAGCACAGGCTCTCAGCAGTATAACTCCTGAGTGCTGAGAGCAAATGAATGCCTGCGTTGATGATGATAGATTGAAAAATTTGTCAATTTGCGTCATTATGAGGCAGTTTTTCATCCCAAAATGGTGTGTCATCAGTGCAAAAATCTAATTCTAAGCAACCACAGTCCTCTAAGCCTGCTATCAATACGCTACCTTCCCAGCAGCGCGGTGTGGTGTTTAGTAGTATTTTATTAATTGTTGTCATCGCTGGCATGGTGCTATTAGCACTATACTTGGTCAAACTTGATCGCACCATTACTCACAAGTTTGAGGGTAAACGCTGGGATATTCCTGCCAAAGTATATTCGCAGCCATTAGAGCTGTATCAAGGCGCCAACGTCGATAAAGACACGATGAAGAAGTGGCTTGAGCTACTTAACTATCAAAGTAATAAAGCCTATGATCGCACGGGTACTTATCATAAATCAGGTAATACCTATTTTATTCATACACGTGGATTTACTTATAGCGCTAATGATATAGACCAAGAGCAAGTCATCAAAATGACTATTGCTGGTGATAAGATTGAGTCAGTACAAAGTACTGTGGCGGCGAAAACCGGCATTATCCGTCTTGAACCGGTGAATATCGGTGGTATTTACCCGGATAGTAATGAAGACCGTATGGTTGTCTCGTTAGATCAAGTACCGCAGCCGCTTATTGATGCGCTGATAGCGACAGAAGATCGTGGTTTTTATGAACATAAAGGGGTATCGATACGTGGTATCGCTCGTGCAGTCATCAATAACTTCTCTGGTGGATCACGTCAAGGTGGCTCGACCATCACCCAGCAGCTGATCAAAAACTTTTATCTGAATTCAGACCGCACAATGAAGCGTAAAGCCAATGAATCCTTGATGGCTGTGCTACTTGAGCTGCATTATAGTAAAGATGAGATTTTGCAAGCATATCTCAATGAGATTTATCTGGGTCAAAATGGCAAACGCTCTATCAATGGTTTTGGGTTGGCATCACAATTTTATTTTGATAAGCCGCTCAATGAGCTGCGCCTAGATCAGCAAGCACTGCTTGTCGGTATGGCAAAAGGACCGAGCGTTTATAATCCGCGCCGCCATCCAAACGATTCAAAGGCGCGTCGCGATGTTGTGCTTAGCAATATGTTGGCCGTCGGCTCGCTCAGTCAAGAAGAATACGATAAAGCATTAAAAAATTCACTTGGGGTAGTTGATAAGCCTGTTGAAGGTAAAAGCCAATTCCCTGACTTTTTAGATATCGTCAAGCGTGAACTAAATAAAGTCTATTATTCCGATGATCTCAAAAACGAAGGTCTGATTATTATTAGTACGATGGACCCTATTGCCCAGTTGGCAGCGGACAAAGCGGTTGAGAGAAAGCTTGGCGAGCTACGCCGTAGTGGTAGCAAAACCAAAGATTTACAAGGGGCGCTGGTCAGTGCCAACCCTGAGACGGGTGAGCTGGTTTCTGTTGTCGGTAGCGGCAGCGAATTTACTGGCTTTAACCGTGCGGTCGATGCCAAACGCCAAGTGGGCTCATTATTAAAGCCGATTATTTATATGACCGCTCTCGAAAGTGGTCGCTATAATTTGGCAAGTTCGGTTGATGACTCCCCTATTACGGTCAGTCTAAGCGACGGTACCGAATGGAATCCCAAAAACTATGACAATCGTGATCATGGGTACATACCCTTTACCACAGCGCTGTCGCAATCTTATAACCATAGCGCTGTTCGCTTAGGGATGGAATTTGGAGTCGACACCTTTGCCAAGCAATTAAAACGTATGGGCGTTAAAGAGAAAATACCCCCTTATCCTGCGGCATTATTGGGCTCAGTCAATCTAAGCCCGATGGACATGCTTGGTGTCTATCAAGTATTTGCAACGGGTGGTTTCCGTACGCCTATTCACAGTATCCGTAGTGTGATTGATGATCGCGGTAGTATTTTGCAGCGCACAGGCTTAAATACTCAGCGCAGCATTCCGCCTGAGACCAACTTTTTAATTAATTATGCGTTGCAAGATGTGGTCAAGAACGGTACAGCTAGACGCGTGCAATCGCTTGGTAGCAATCTAAACCTTGCGGGCAAAACAGGTACTACCAATGATTACCGCGATGCGTGGTTTGCCGGTTATAGTGGTAACTATGTCAGCGTGGTTTGGGTTGGACGTGATGATAATAAACCGATTGGGCTTAGTGGCGGCAGCGGTGCTTTGCCAGTTTGGGTTGATTATATGAATCGTCTAAAACTGACACCTGTTGCGCTACCAGAGCCAGAAGGCATCGAATGGCTATGGTTAGAGAACAACTCAGGCAAGCTGTCTAATGAGCGCTGTGCCAGCGCACGCTACTTGCCTGTTATGTCAGCATATTTGCCTCAAGAAGCCAGCAGCTGTGCGATTGGCTTATACCAACAGGATCGTGCGCGCGAGCAGATGCAGTGGCAAAATCAGCAAGG
Source organism: Psychrobacter sp. LFX-11D (assembly GCF_904846475.1). NCBI lineage: Bacteria > Pseudomonadati > Pseudomonadota > Gammaproteobacteria > Moraxellales > Moraxellaceae > Psychrobacter > Psychrobacter sp. LFX-11D. Next base: position 173,668 of record NZ_CAJHAV010000004.1, on the reverse strand, counting down.
CGATATCAATAAGCAACGTCGCCGTGAAGGATTGGACATACCAAATGGTGAAGCTATTGATAATAACAGCAGTGATGCCGAGCAAGACGGTGATATACCCAATCGTGTAGATACTTGGTATGATCGTGCTGTTGAATGGTTTTAGTGAACTGCTTCTATTTCAGTCGTGATAGCTGAAGATTTGACTTTAAAGGTTAGTAGCTGAACGATTTTAAGATTTTTAAAACTTAAAAAGGGTTTTAATATGGTGTTATCTATATTGCAAGCGTTGTTGACTCAGCAGACGATTGAAGCTCAGCCCAAAAAACAGCCAAAGCATTTACATAAAGCTCTTTTAATTAGCGCTTGTTTTGGCATGCTAAGCTTGAGCGCTTGTCAGACTGCACCAACTTCAATAAAATCGCCTTCTGCTCAAACCTTACCATCAACCAGTAGTCAAAAAACGACGCAACCTGAACAATCCACAATAGTGACGCAAACCCCTAGCACTGATCATAGTGGTTATGAAAGTGTTGAGAGTACTGAAGCTGATAAGACTGACGATAATTATCCTATCGAGCCTTATCATCCACCTGCATTAATAGAATCACCAACGGAATCGGTAACAGAAAAGCCACCTGTAATCTTGGGGTCTAATCAAAGCACGAGTCAAACTCCGATCGTAACTCAGCCTGATACCGTGATCCTCACGCCTGCTCATGAAGATGAAGTGATATATGTGCCATCTATCCCGTCGCATAATGAGCTACTAGAGCGTGCGCGGCAGAACTCGCAGCGCAGTCAGAAAACCACCAACAATAATAGCAACTTGCCCGCCTTTCGTAACCTGATGCAAGTGGGCACTGAGCAATTAAAGGCAGGCAATTTAAATGGCGCTGAGAGCAGCTTTACCCGAGCTCAGCGCCTAGCACCCAAATCATCAGCGGTATATTTTTATCTTGCGCAAGTGGCACTCAAAAAAAACCAGCCACGCAAGGCTGAAGCAATGGGACGGCGTGGGCTTAGTGTCTCTCAAGACAGCAGTCGCCGCCGTGCGCTATGGCAAATTATTCTACAGTCTGGACAAGCACAAGGTAATGCACGGGTGATAAAAGAAGCCAAACAAGCATTACGCTAATAGTACTATCTTTTTGATTAACCATGACGACTGACTATATAAGCGCTAAAATAGGCTTTTATAGTCGGTCGTTAATTTTTATTATCTATTTTTTATTTTGAAACAAGGTTACTTTTATGGCATGGCAACAACTTCACTTACAATGTGAAAAAGACAACGTAGATCTTGCTGAAGCACTACTATTAGAAGCAGGCGCGCTATCTATTGCACTTGACGATGCAGGCGACCAACCTTTATTTGAGCCACTTCCTGGTGAATCACCACTATGGGACGAGGTAATTTTAACAGGGCTCTTCGATGCTACGATAGAGACTGGAACTCGTGATGTTATCGAGCAACTCAGTCATGAGATTGCAGCCCAAGTACAGGCGAGCCGTAGTTGGGTAAGTGCTGTCGATGACAAAGATTGGGAGCGTGAATGGATGTCCAATTACAAACCCATTGAGTGTGCCAATGACTTGTGGATTGTACCTAATTGGCTGACTCCGCCTAATCCTGAAGCGACAAACATCATAATGGATCCAGGCTTGGCATTTGGTACTGGCTACCATGCGACCACTCGCCTATGTCTTGATTGGCTAACTGAGCAGGACCTTACAGATAAAGTAGTGATTGATTATGGTTGCGGCTCAGGTATCTTGGGTATCGCTGCCTTATTATTAGGCGCGCGCCATGTTTATGCGGTGGACATTGACCCGCAAGCGGTACTGGCAACCAATCAAAATGCAGCACGCAATTCGGTCGACAATCGTTTGCAAGCGTTTTTACCAGAGGATTTCACTGCCTTTTGGCAACAGCAAAATATAGCGCCTGTAGAAGTGATGGTTGCCAATATTTTAGCCAAGCCACTGATAGGTCTAGCGCCTTATTTTGTCACCTTGATGGCACCAAAAAGTCGTATCGTCCTTGCCGGTTTGATTGAATCACAAACTGAGCAAGTGACCGAAGCGTATCAGCCTTATTTTGCGCTTGATCCTAAGCATGCTTTTACTGCACAAGAAGATCAACATTGGCAGAGATTGTCTGGTACATTTACAGGCTAGCAACATTAAATTACATCTGTTACGATAGAGTAGTAGTTAAATGTTGTGTATTTGGCGCTACTCTAGAGTTGCCTGTAGTTTATAATTAATAATACTTCAACAATGACATTGAAGTAATTGGCAGCGGTTGGTGAGTGGCTATACGGTATTCCTACTGATACCTTTTTGGATTCAACTCTATGACCACACCCATTAAAACCCAGTGTCCTCATTGTCATACAATTTTTAATATAAAAAATACCCAGTTAAATCAAAAAACCGCGACTGTCTGTTGTGAACATTGCCAGCAAATGTTTTTGGTGAATAACAATCTTATCGTCACTGCTGATATAGACAGCAATCGTAAGCTGACAGATACAGAAGTTTCTAGCGAGCGTGATAAGAAAATTAATGACATAACCTCTCATAAGAAACATTCTATTTTAGCTGCTGCAAACTCAAATGATACAGATATCCTAATTCATGACGATATGATACATGATGACATGATTCATGACGATATCGATATTGAGGCATCTGCTGACAAGAGTCTAGAATACGACTCACTAGATAGTATGGATGCGTGGCTTACACAAGCCACTGATAACAATAACGTTACCAAAAGCGCTCTATCAGCAAGAAGTACTGCGAAAAAATTAGATAAACATTCAGATACATCCCTTGATTTATTTGAAGAAACTTCTACCTCTACTAAGCATTCAAACCGCTCTCCTTCGTCCGCAGAAGTGGCTTTAAGCTCAACAGCGGCTAACAGTATTCATGCCAATATTGATAATGATGCTGATGACTCGTGGCTCGAAAAACTGCTTAAAGAACAGCACCCACCCGAAGATACGCCAACCAATGATACTGATTTATCGCAATTACTCATTAGTATGGGCGTCGACTTTAAAGAAGAAGACCGTAGTAAAGCGGCACATGCCAAAAGATTACAAGCGCAAGCCAAATTCTCACCAATACCATCCCATCGTTCAGTAGCTTCATTACTATGGACATTAGGCTGTTTGGTGCTAGTACTACTACTTTTTGCTCAGTACATTATGTTTAACTTAAATAACTTAGTTAAAAATCCTGCACATGCTCAACGCTTACAGACGATATGTACGATTGCAGCTTGCAGCCTGCCCAGTGCCGACTTGACTGCATTAACTCTGAGTGATATCAGATACCGAGCCGGTCAAATAAACAGTGCAGCTGATTCTAGTGATATAAGTGCTACTCTAAATAACCAAAGCTCACAAGCACAGCTATATCCTCATATAAAAGTCAGTGTATATGGTGCCCATGCGCTGATTGGTGAGTTTATCGCTCCACCAGATAAGTACTTGGTTGGTAAACAAAGTCAATTAGCTTCTAATGGTCGTAAGCAGTTACTCTTTACGGTACCTATTGCCAATGCTCAAATTAGTAAAATTGCTATCAATCCCATTTACTGATGTTCGCTCATTAGCCTCATCTTCTTAAGATGATCGCTGCTGATTTTGATATAATAGCCAACGAGAGCCTCATGGTTTTACTCTTTAACCCCAAGGACATTATCTTATGACACCACAGGCACAGTATAATGCCAGTCATGTTAACAAAAGCGCTGGTAATCTTGATTATTATGAAGAGGACTACCATCGCTCAATCCGTAATGTGGAATCTGCTTTAGATGACACAGGTCATGCGCATGAGCCATTACGGATACATGTTGAACGCGTGGTGCGTCAATATTTTGCAATGTTAGGTGATGAGATACCAACTGACTTATATGAGCTTATTTTAAAAGAGATAGAGCAACCTTTGCTGTCTGTGGTACTAGAAAAGAGCCGTGGTAATCAAACCAAGTGTGCACAGATTTTAGGTCTAAATCGCGGTACACTACGCAAAAAGCTCAAAATATATGGTTTAATGTAATACTATAAATAATGTTTTTGATACATCTGACTTATTAATAAGTACCATCAATCCTATTTATGAAACGCTTACCTACCCTAACTGATATTATGTATGGCAGTTTGTAGTTTATGATCTTATCACTCACGATATGTTCTATACTGATTGTCATTGTTACCTTGCCAGACGTTTACGTCAGGCTTTTTTTATGGAAATTTTTTTATGAGTAAAGCCCCACTAGCACTACTGTCGGTCTCCAATAAATCCAATATCGTTGAGTTCGCTCAAGGTCTGATTAAAGCAGGTTTTGGTCTGTTATCGACTGGCGGTACTTTCCGTTTACTCACAGAGCATAATGTCGCTGTCACCGAAGTATCAGACTATACGGGTTTCCCTGAGATGATGGATGGTCGGGTCAAAACGCTTCATCCCAAGATTCACGGTGGCATTTTGGGACGCCGCGGCACAGATGATGCGGTGATGAGTGAGCACGCGATTGAGCGTATTGATTTGGTAGTCGTAAACCTTTATCCATTTGCAGAAACGATTGCCCGTAGTGACGTTACCATGAATGATGCCATCGAAAATATCGATATTGGCGGACCTACTATGGTGCGTTCAGCGGCAAAGAATCATGCACATGTTGGTATTGTGACTGATCCAGCTGATTATACGCGTGTACTTGAAGCATTAGGAGATGGGACGACATTGACCCATGCCTTACGCTACGATTTAGCGGTCAAAGCGTTTGAGCATACGGCACAATACGACGGGATGATTGCCAACTTCTTAGGCAGCCGTGTTAACGAGAATCAAGAGCCGGAAGATTTTTCACGTACCTTTAACGTTCAGCTAGAAAAACTGCAAGACCTGCGCTACGGTGAAAACCCGCATCAAAAAGCAGCATTTTATGTAGAAAACAACGCTTTAAAAAGCAAGCAAGCATCTATTGCTACTGCTAAGCAATTGCAAGGCAAAGCATTGTCTTATAACAATATCGCCGATACTGATGCCGCGCTTGAATGTGTGAAAGCTTTTAGTACGCCTGCCTGTGTGATTGTAAAGCATGCCAACCCTTGCGGCGTTGCTGTCGACACTGATCAAGTAGCAGCATATCGCACTGCCTTCAGCACCGATCCTGAATCTTCTTTTGGCGGCATTATTGCTTTTAACCGCCCATTAACACTTGCCGCTGCTAAAGCCATTATCGACAATCAGTTTGTTGAAGTCATTATTGCCCCAAGCATTGAAGACGGTGTCCTTGAAGCGACAGCTAGCAAGAAAAACGTGCGCGTTTTGGTCTGCGGCGACTTGCCAGCACCTGAATTACGTGACCGCCAGCTTGATTACAAGCGCATCAATGGTGGCTTACTGGTGCAAGAGCAAGATTTAGGGTTAATTACTGCCAATGACTTAAAAATCGTCACAGACGTGCAACCAACCGAAGCACAAATTGCTGACTTACTGTTTAGCTGGAACGTTGCAAAATACGTCAAATCTAACGCCATCGTTTATGCTAAAGGTCAGCGTACCATTGGTGTCGGCGCAGGTCAGATGAGCCGTGTTAACTCAGCTCGTATCGCTGCTATTAAAGCGGAGCATGCTGGACTTGCAACCGAAGGCGCGGTTATGGCATCTGATGCTTTCTTCCCATTCCGTGATGGTATCGATAACGCTGCCGAAGTAGGTATTGCGGCGATTATCCAGCCGGGTGGCTCTATGCGTGATGATGAAACCATTGCTGCTGCAAATGAGCACGGTATCGCCATGGTATTCACCGGTATGCGTCATTTCCGTCATTAATTTGTGATTGAGCGCTATTCTCATTAAAAACTCATCCTCTTGAATAAAAAAAGCCACTGTATGATTACAGTGGCTTTTTTTATGTTTAAAAATAGATTTATTTAGAATGGATAGCGCACAAAGTACTTATCGTCCTTGAGCATTTTCCATATTGGCTTTATTAATCTCAACCTTATACACCAAACGCAAATAGTCTAAGTAATCTTGCAACTGATCTTGACCTAAATTATCACGGATAATCGCTGCCGTTTGCGCTCTTTGAGCCGCAGATAATGGCGATTGCTGCTCTGTTTTGATACGGTCACCAACCAATACCGTTGCGCCCATTTCTGTTTTACTTGCTACGGCAACCACACCGTTCTCAGGTGCTTGCTTACTAAACGCTAAGCCGCGCTCTTTTTCTGTCAGCTGCGTAGTCTGACGATTGATCTCACCAAGCGCTTGGAATGTTACCCCTTGCTTATTGATATCAGCGGTAGTCTTAATACCAGCCGCAAGTTTTTTCGCATCATTTAATGCCAATTCACTAGCCTTTTGCTGACGTAATAACTGCGTGATTCTAGGCGTCGCAGCAGTTAAGGACAATGTTTTGGTCGGACGATAGTTACTGGGCTGTACCCATACTGTGCCATTACCAACTTCGATACCAGCGGTGACCGCTTGGTCTTGAATGGTAAACTCATCAAACGCTTGTTTAATCACCGCTGGCTGGGCAAGGACAGATTTATTGTTCTCTTTGCGATAATCTTTAAGACGTTTTAATGACACATTTTCTTGCTGAGCAATATCTTCAATGCTAAACCCATCTGCGGCTAAATCGTTAATCGCCGTTACTTTGTCAGCGTAGATTTCTTGACGCTTGTACTCTTTTGCTTTGGCAGTTAACTCATCACGCATACTCTCAAGGCTTGGTATCTTGTTACCATTATCTTCAGTCACGGTGAATATCTGATAACCAAAGCTGGTCTTCACCGGTACGCTGATATCGCCTACACTCAAACCTTCTAACGCTTTTTCTACTGCTGCAGCGTCATTGCCAAATACTGAGGGATTAAAGCGTCCGATATCGCCGCCTGTTTCGCCTGATGGATCATCTGACTCAGCTTTAGCAACCTTCGCAAAGGCTTCACCTTTGGCAAGACGCGCTTTAATTTTATCAGCACGTGCTTTGGCATCGCTACCAGTTAATAAGATTTGGCTGATCTTACGCTCATCGACGACGGCAAGGCTTTGCTTATAGGCTTCGTACTGCTGCTGTAAGTCCTCTTTAGTGACCTCGTTTACTTGGATGGTCTGAGGGCTAAGCTGCAAGTAAGCCAAATCGACCATAGCAGCGCTTTTCAGGGTGTCTTTATTGGCATCATAATACGCTTGAATGTCATTTTTAGTTAATTTAACTTTTGACACATAATCTTGCCAGTTAAAACGATGTAGCCAAATATTGCGTGCCTCTAGCTGTAAATCAATCAGTTGACTGACTGCTTTCATCGGATAGGCAGCAGTACCAACGATACTGGCATTCAGCTGATCTAAGCTCAACTGATTGCGGAACTCATCAAACAGCTGATTTTTCGTCATATTGCGTTGACGTAAAAAGCTTGCAAACTGATCATTTGAAAACTCGCCATCTGCACCTTTAAATATCTCTTCTTGACGCAACAGACGATTGATGGTGTCATCAGAGACGGTCATACCAAGCTTGCCAGCCTGCTGCTCTAGCAAGGTGCGGTCAATCAGACCTTTTAACACTTGCTCATGTAGCACATCTTCATTTAATAAACTGGCATCATCAACTTGGTCTAAAAGCTCAGTACGGCGATTGTTTACTGCCGTTTGATACTCTGATAGGCCGATACTCGCTTCCCCTACCTGAGCGATCTGATTGGGATCGACATTACCCCCAAAGTAGCTTTCGACGCCCAATAGAGCGAGCGGCGATAGGCATAAAATCAATAAAATGCGACCCGGCCAGCTTTTTAAGAAATCGCGCAATTTATCCATAGTTATCTCTGCTTTATTAACCTATATTGATGAAAAACCATTGTAATACTATTAATAATATCAACGCTCTACAAGCTGGCAATGGTAAGAAAATGGTAAAACTAAGAAGGGGTACATTTTATTATGGTTGCTCAAGGCGGATAACACCGTCTTTGTTCGAACAACATCTCTGTCGCGCGCCCTATGATACGTGATTTTTGATGCAGACTCAAAATATTCAGACGATATAATACAAACCACAGCACTAAAAAAAGCACCTATTATCTAGGTGCTTTTTTGATGAGTCGCTCATAGCTGTTATAAGCCATCACCTTTTATCACTTTACCGTCAACAAACGCGGTTCTTATTCGGGTATCATGCCATAAGCTGCGACTGTCTTTAAATAGATACGGCTTAGTTCAAGCGTTCTTTTAGGTTTTTACCAGCTTTAAAGCTTGGTACTTTGCTAGCTGGGATACTTAGCTCTTCACCAGTCTTAGGGTTACGGCCAGTACGTGCTTTACGGTCTTTTACGCTAAAAGTACCAAAACCAACTAGTGAAATGCTATCGCCAGCTTCTAGAGCTTCGCCAACGCTTTCCATAACTGCGTTCAATGCATCGCCAGCTTGAGTTTTATTTAGACCACTTTTCTCAGCAATGCTATCAATTAATTCTGACTTATTCATAAAATTTCCTTCAAGTTTTAGGGGGTAAAAAAACGCTCACGCCAAGCATTGTATCGCTCTCAGAGCACTTAAGCAATAAAAACCACTTGGCTTATGCATAAACAGGTTTTGCTTTGTTATCGCCTTTATAGCAAGGCAACATAAGGAGCGCAAGCAATTTTACATATTTTTGTGCACTCTACAACGTATTTGACACCCAATGTTACCTAAACCTGCTGCAATATGATGACAAAAACGCTATTTTAGCTTTTAATTTGTGTCTTAGCTTTTATTTACTGAACGCTTATCTAGACGCTGATGTTTATCAACGCCAACTATAAACTGTGATAGTTAACGCATGAAATAAAAGAATTATTGTCAGGTAATAATTTTGCAACTGACAGAAACCCGCGTTACTTTTTATCATAAAGGCGTTACTATAAGCGCAATGTCATTGCACACTTTGGGTGGTTTTTAACCCTTACTTATCTTCTTATGTTTTATTTGAACAATAAAAACGGATTATCTACATGAAGCGTTCTACGTTGTCTCACTCTTTTCTTAATGTCATTTTGGTGTTTATCGAATCGGCGCTGACCCTATTGTTACGTTTAGACCCAGAACTCCGTAAAGCCGCTTATCCACTTGCTAAGCAAGAAACTGTCGTTGCGCTTAGATTATATCTACCACACGTAGAGGTGTTCGCTACTTTTAGTACCAAAGGCGTGTTATTAGATGACAGGCTACCTATTGGTCGCAGTGAGCCTGATGTCGTGATCAATGCTTATAGCCTGCAAGTGATTAATGCCATTACCACGCATGATAGTGAAACCACTGAAAAGCTGCAAATGCGTGGTGAAACGGTACAGGTTCAGCTGGTTAAGCAATTTATTATGCAGCTTGGTCTAGGTAGCTTAATTCAAGGCTTAATCAAAAAGATTAAGGGTGGTAAAAGCAAGCCCAAGCCGACCGAAGCGGAAATGGCAGATAAAAAAGAAAGCTATAAGCTACGTATTAAAGAACAGCAAATCGAAATTACCACTTTGACCATCAAAAATCGTGAGCTCGAAACCGCTGTCAAAGAGCTACAAAGCAAACAAAAGACTTTTATCATCACGACAATAATTGCTTCTATCATTGCTCTTGCTGCCATCATTGCACTCTTTATAATGAATTAATGTTCAAAAAATAATCTGATGTATAGATGATTTTTTAAAAATATCTCTTAAAAGCGTTTGATATGACCTATCGTCTATCAAGCGCTTTTTTCGTTTTATCACCAATCATTGTTTTTATCAATCATCGTCATTAATATCACTAACCATTCAACCACACTTTAATCTTGACTAAATTACTCGGGATTGAGTATAATTACCTTATCGTTGCACACATCGGGTAAACCATCTGTTGTTTAATAACGATAAGACACACTTAGTCGACAGATGATTTTTCTTATTAGCAGCATAGCTATTTATATGTGACTGGCTATCTCTTAACCATCTGACCGAACTAAGATCGTTGTTAAATAAAATTATCCTTAAAAAGTTTGGAGATAACACATGCGTTTAACTACTCGAGGCAGATATGCCGTGACCGCTTTGCTAGATTTGGCATTACAAACCAGCCAACAAGAAAGCGCGGTGTCTTTATCCGACATTGCCAAGCGACAGTCCATTTCTATATCCTACCTTGAGCAGTTATTCTCAAAACTTCGTAAGCGTGGTTTGGTCACTAGTATTCGCGGCGCAGCAGGTGGCTATTATCTAGCAAAGCCACTTGATCAGATTGATGTGATGAGTATCATTTCTGCTGTCGATGAATCGGTCAATGCCATGCAGTGTGAAGGACGCGGCGACTGCCAAGGTGGTACAATGTGTCTGACCCATGATTTGTGGTGTGCATTATCAAATCATGTAGAGCAGTACTTGAAAAATATAACATTAGCGCAATTATTAGACATGGAGCACGTGCAGTCTGTATCAGATCGGCAGCACAGCGATGCTCTAAAAGATATTTCTATAAAAGACATTAACACTATTACTTTATCGACCAGCGAGGCAAACCCAGCATGAGCCAACATAACACCCTTATATATTTAGATTATGCCGCCACGACGCCAGTTGCTAAGTCAGTCGCTGCCAAGATGAGCGAATATCTGACGGTAGATGGCATCTTTGGTAACCCAGCATCACGCTCGCATGGCTACGGCTGGCAAGCAGAAGAAGCGGTAGAAACGGCTCGTCAGCAAGTTGCTGAGGTCATCAATGCTGATCCTCGCGAAATCGTCTTTACCTCTGGTGCGACAGAATCTGATAACTTAGCCATCAAAGGTGCTGCTCATTTTTATCAGTCTCGTGGTAAGCACATTATTACCAGTAAAATTGAGCATAAAGCGGTATTAGATACCTGCCGTGAGCTTGAGCAAGAAGGTTTTGAGATTACGTATCTTGAGCCGCAGCCAAGCACTGGCATGATTTTACCAGAGCAAGTAAAAGCTGCCTTACGTGAAGATACTATCTTAGTGTCTCTCATGATGGTGAATAATGAGCTTGGTACGGTGACTGATGTTGCAGCGATTGGTGAAATCACGCGCGAAGCGGGTGTTGTTTTCCATGTTGATGGTGCACAGTCTGTTGGTAAAGTACTTATCAACCTTGCAGAGATGAAAATTGACCTAATGAGTTTCTCAGGTCATAAAGCTTATGGTCCTAAAGGTATTGGTGCCCTATTCGTTAGTCGCAAGCCGCGTATTCGCCTAAAAGCCGAGCAGCATGGCGGTGGTCATGAGCGCGGTATGCGTTCAGGTACTTTGCCGACTCACCAAATCGTAGGTCTTGGCGCAGCATTTGAGTTAGCTAATCAGCGCTATCAAGAAGACAATGCACATGCGGCAAAATTACGCCAAAAACTGTGGGATGGTCTACAAGATATTGAAGAGATTTATCTAAACGGTGATTTAGAAAACAGCGTACCTAATATTGTAAATATCAGTTTTAACTTTGTTGAAGGCGAATCACTGATGATGTCGCTAAAAGACTTGGCTGTCTCATCAGGTTCAGCTTGTACGTCAGCGACTCTTGAGCCATCTTATGTTTTGCGCGCTATTGGTCGCCCAGACGAGTTAGCACATAGCTCAATCAGATTTAGCTTTGGTCGCTACACTACTGAAGAAGACATTGATACGGTTATCACCCAGATGCATCAAGCTGTTGATAAATTACGTGCGCTATCGCCACTTTGGGATATGTATCAAGAAGGCGTTGATTTAGATTCAGTAGAATGGTCTGAGCACTAATACTACATTTAAGCTTTATAATTTAAAAAATAATGGCAACAGCGATATTTTTATTTACTTTTTCTACTAAACATAAAAATATCGCCATAGCTAATGAATCAGACAATTATACATTAAGTGTTTGACCCCAATTATCGATGAGCCAGTAACCCATTAACAAAGACAGTCATTAAATGACAGCTCATCATCTAACCAGGAGAAAACCCCATGGCCTATAGTGACCAAGTTATTGATCATTACGAAAATCCACGCAACGTTGGCAATCTTGATAAAAATGCCAAAAACGTCGGCACTGGTATGGTCGGCGCACCAGCCTGTGGTGATGTCATGCGTTTACAAATCCAAGTCGATGATAACGGTATTATCGAAGATGCACGCTTCAAAACTTACGGTTGTGGTTCAGCCATTGCGTCAAGCTCGCTCGTTACTGAGTGGCTAAAAGGCAAAAGCTTGGATCAAGCTGGTGAAATTAAGAACAGTCACATTGCTGAAGAATTGGCGTTGCCACCAGTAAAAGTGCATTGCTCAGTCCTTGCAGAAGATGCAATTAAAGCGGCTATTAGCGACTATAAAGGCAAGCATGTTCCTGCCTGAGCCCAGTCGTCGTTAAAATGACCAGCTATATTAAGTAGCGTACAAGCTGTTTAATATATATTGTTTAGCAACTTGTTCTCTGTATGAAAGCGCAAGCTGCCAAAAAGCAGCTAACGCCAAGGAGGTGACAATGACGCTTATGTAATTGTCACCTTTTATTTATTTCGTTATTTATTTTGAATTTTTATCCCTATTATTGATAGTCAATGGGAGTTGGCATGATTGAAATGACAGAACGCGCCGCTCAACATGTGCGTGAGTTTTTGGACAATCGCGGTAAAGGCGAAGGCATACGCGTGGGTATTCGTACGGCAGGATGTTCAGGCTTGGCTTATGTTTTAGAGTTCGTTGATATTCCTGACGAAAATGACACTCGTTATGAGAGCCTTGGTGTTAGTATTTTTATTGACCCTAAAAGCTTGGTATATCTCGATGGTCTATTAATGGATTATGAAAAAGAAGGTCTCAATGAAGGCTTTAAATTCAGTAATCCTAATCAGAAAGGCGAATGTGGCTGCGGTGAGTCTTTTACGGTGTAACCGTTTTTACTATATAAAATAGAAGCCCTTAAAATAATAAATAAAATAAAGGCAGACGATATGACAGATAGCACGTTAGAACCACAGTTTGATAATTTTTTTGCTTTATTTGAGCAGCCTGTACAGTTTGAGGTTGTACAAGACAATTTGGATCAGCGTTTACGTTTTTTGCAAAAACGCTATCATCCTGACAATGTCGCAAAAAATATAGCCAATATTGCAAAAGCACAGCAGCAATCTGAGCAAGCATCAGCGCTTATTAATCAGGGCTATCAAACTCTGAGTTCGCCTGATAGTCGAGCCAGCTACTTGTTAGATATGGCAGGTCAAGCGCAAAGTCTAGAGCATTCCATCGCAGATCTGGACTTCTTAGAAGACGCTATGGAAATGCGCATGGATTTAGACGACGCTATTGGTGCTCAAGACATAGCAACGCTAAAGCAGTTACATCCACAGATTACAGAACGTCTAGCAAAGCAGTCAGCAAACTTTAAAAACGCTTATGAGACTCAAGACTGGCAAACCGCTATTGATTCTACCCAAAAGCTGAAATTTCTGGTGAAGTTAAATGCTGACGTCGTGACAGCCATTGATGGAATTTCGGCAGCTACACATTTAGATGATGATGATTTATATGTGTAATTAATGCGCTTATTAGTAGCGTTATTATTGAATATAATAATAACGGCTCAATTTATAATACGTTTCAGAAGTTTTAAAAAGCGACGGTTAAAGTAAGACCAATTATCTCGTATAATCTTGACTCTAAAAGCCTTTAATGGCTAGTTTCTATATTCAAACATTTATAGCAAAACTATTTTATGTTGTACTCACGATAGTCGATTTATCGTCTTTGTATCATTTCACTTATTCATTTTATCTTTGAGTTATCTTATGTCCTTAATGCAAATTGCTGAACCCAATCAAAGCACCCGACCTCACGAGCATCGTTTTGGCCTAGGCATCGACCTTGGTACCACGCGATCATTGGTCGCCGTGGTACGCTCAGGCAAGGCCCAAGTTTTGCAAGCAAGCACAGCGACAGATACCTTGTTGCCTTCTGTGGTGTATTATCCAAGTGAAGGTAGCCCATTGGTTGGCTCGGACGCCCTCGCCCACGTAGTAGATGATCCAAAAAATACTATTATTTCAGCCAAGCGCTTTATGGGTCGTAGCCAAGCTGATATCAAATTCTCTCATCCTTATGAGCTAAGCGGTGGCAAAGATGAAATGCCAGCTTTTGTCACTGCGCAAGGAGCCGTATCTCCTGTTGAAGTGTCAGCGCGTATCTTAGCAGCGCTAGAACAGCGTGCTGCTCACGCATTGCCTGAGGATAGCATTCAAGGTGCGGTCATTACCGTGCCTGCCTATTTTGATGAAGCACAGCGTCAAGCTACTAAAGACGCCGCTCAAGCAGCTGGCATCAAGGTACTGCGTCTGTTGAACGAACCTACTGCGGCTGCGGTTGCTTATGGACTCGACCAAGCAACTGATGCAGGTATCGAGAAACATTACCTTATCTATGATTTGGGCGGCGGTACGTTTGATGTATCGATTTTGAAACTAAACGATGGCGTTTTTGAGGTGCTAGCGACAGGTGGTAATAGTGCACTTGGTGGTGATGATATTGATCGCTTATTGACCAATTGGCTGATCAAGCAGTTGAATATCGATCCTAAAGACGTCAGCCTGCATGATAAATCAATCCTTGCTCAGCAAGCCAAAGCCTATAAGCAAGCGTTGACGGATGCTGAGCAAGTTGAGATTGATATTATCGTGAATGAGCAATCCTTTAAGGGCATATTGCGCCGTGAAGATTTATTAGTCATTGTAGACCCAGTGAGTCGCCGCACCTTGAGCGTTTGCGAACAAGTATTACGTGATGCTAAACTTTCAACATCTGACTTAGATGAAGTTATTTTAGTTGGCGGCTCGACTCGCATGCCTGCTGTTAAACAAGTGGTTACTGATTTTTTTGCAAAGCAGCCACTTTGTCGATTAAATCCAGATGAAGTCGTTGCTTTAGGTGCTGCACAAACTGCGCATCAATTGGTCAACGGTGATAGTGATAATAACTTATTATTGTTAGATATCACTCCGCTATCGCTTGGTCTTGAAACCATGGGCGGTTTGGTTGAAGTGCTTATCCCGCGTAATACCCCCATTCCAGTTAAGAAACGCCAAATATTTACCACTTATCAAGATGGCCAGACTGGCATGGTGATTCATGTGGTACAAGGTGAGCGCGAGACTGTCGATAACTGCCGCTCACTGGGACGCTTTGAGCTATACGGTATTCCGCCTATGAAAGCGGGATTTGCGCGAATCGAAGTGACTTTTAGCATTGATGCTAATGGCCAACTGACAGTGAGTGCACAAGAAACCACTACCAAGACCGAAAGTAAAATTGAGATTGTGCCTTCTTACGGCTTGTCTGATGAACAAAAAGAACAGTTACTCATTGCAGGATTTAAATACGCTGAAGAAGACAAAAACGCGCGCTCATTGATTGAAACCAAGGTTGAATCAGAACGTGAGATACTGGCACTGCAATCGGCATTGAAAGATTTTGACGCTTTACTTTCAGAAGAGGCTAAGCAGTCTTTGGCACACACTATGCAAGACTTGCAAGCTGCGCTTGATACCAATGACTTAACCCTTATTGATGCAAAAAAGCTGGCGCTTAAACCGCATAGCGACGCCTTTGCTGCTCTTATCATGAATCAAAGTGTCAAGACTAGTATGGCAGGTACCAGCGCCAAAGACTGGTAACAGAAATAAGTTACCATATTACTGACGTGTCAAATTAAGCATATTTTTATATTTTTAGATGTTATTTTAAATGGATTAGCACCGGATAGACTACCTTATGCCAAAAATCACTGTACTACCCCATCATGAAATTTGCCCTAAAGGCATCGAAGTTGAATTAGCAGCAGGCGAAAACTTATGTAAAGCCTTATTAGAAAAAGGCATCAAGATTGAACATGCTTGCGAGATGTCAAAAGCTTGTACAACTTGCCATGTCGTCGTACGTAAAGGTTTTAATAGCTTGGATGAGATGGATGATATCGAAGCCGACTTACTTGATCGTGCTTGGGGGCTGGAACCTGATTCACGCTTGTCTTGTCAGGTGATGCTTGAGGATGACGATTTAACCATCGAAATTCCTAAATACACTTTAAACCATGCTAAAGAAAATCACTAATTATTGATGACTTTATACTCATAAAAAAGCCAACTATGTCTTATAGCTGGCTTTTTCCTATTCCAATATCTGATACTTTAAGTAATCACAATCTATTCATGAGCAAAGAAAATTATTTACTATCATTATAGTATTGCTATCAATTATTTATGCTTCCCTTCTTTTTTACTGGCTGCGTCAATTTTAATAGCGACAGATTTTTCTTCTTGTTCGATGCGTTCAAGTGCAAGATTGAGACGAATTCTGATATCTTGATAATCATTATCTTGCATGTCTCTAAAGTTCAAATGCAGATTAAAACCTGGAAGCGTGTGGTCTACCCATTTCGATAACTTGCCTTTATTTTCATCTGGATCCAATACTTTCCAAGCACTTACTTTATCATCGAAACCTTTTAGCGGGAAAGCACCTGCGTATTCGCAGTCAAAATCATGAGCGATATAGTCGTGAGTGCTCTCGCTAATGTATATTTCACCCTTACCAGCGACAGCTTCAAGCCTTGAAGCCAGATTGGCCTCTTTGCCAATCAGCGTATAGCTCAGACGATTATTACTACCAAAGTTACCAACATGACAGTAGCCTGTGCTAATACCTACGCGTATATATAATCCCTCAAAGCCCATCAGTCGCCATTTTTGCCTCAATGTGCGCATTTCACGGCGCATATCTATTGCCATAGCTACACAATCTAGGGCATCTTGACGCGGACCACGGCTATTTGGCTCTCCAAAAAAACACACCATGCCATCACCAATAAACTTATCTAATACTGCCCCATGTTTATTAGCGATCAAAGTCATACAGTGCATATAAGTGTTTAAAATATCAGCCAAATTATCTGCACTTAAGCTATCAGACAGCTCAGTGAAACCAACGATATCTGAAAACATAATCGTCAACTTAGCGCGTTTATTAGCGACAGTAACTGGACCGTCCGCTTTGACAATAGGCTCCCATACTTGCGGTGGTACGAAACGTGTCAACTTATTGATTACCGACACCATCGTACTTAAGCGACCAACCACTTGCTCAGCCCGTGCCTCATAATGGACATACTCATGATATATATGGCGAAAATGACAAAGTATTACGAGCATCGCTGCTAGCAAGATGATAGGCGTTATCCAAGTGGTATGACAATCTATCTCGGCACTACTCAAAATGACACTAACGTAGTAAAAAATAATGATGGTAACGATGGATACAGAAACCAGCTTTAGATGATTCTCAGGGCTGCTGAGAATGATACGTAGTCCAATTAACGCTGCCAAACTTAATGAGATGAGGGGACAAAGCTGAATAGAACCAATGACCACAGAAAATAAAATAATAACAATATTAGACGTCCAAAAGCTTTTTTGACGACGAAAGTTATAAATTAAAATCATGAGGCTAGGTAAGCAGACGACGATTAAAAGTGCCATCGAAGTTGGACTGAAGTCAAAATGGATAGCGAGCAGTATCACGCTGAGTATGAGAACAAAGATTTCAGGATAATCAAATCGACAGACATCAGTACCCTGTATAGATTTTTTGGGGCTAAAGGTGTCTAAAAGTGCCATGAGAGCTATTCGCTTAAATCAGTAAAATCATTGAAAGTACTCATAAAGATAGTATAGATAATGTACCTTATCCTTATAAAGAATATTTATGCTTATAAATAATATAAGAGAAATTAAACAGTTAACTTGCATATTATACGTTCTAATCTTAGTAACAGCTATGTCATTGAGTCCTCAAAGTATACCGTTTGTCATTTATTTTGTTACCAAAGCCAATGAAATCATCATCTCAAGACCTTTGTACTAAACATAAATATCAAGTTAAAGCTAATGGCAAAAAAGCCAGATAATATATCTGACTTCTTTTAACTGACATGTACCAAACAATGTTAAAACTATCAATAAGTAGTTAATTACATCTGCCAATCAAACGGCATTTGATGATGACCGCGCAGTGCCATCATCAAAGTCTGTTGCATTTGCGCCAATACTTCTTTGCTATAAGGCACTGCAGGAACGCCCCATACCGGATTTGGCCACTGCATATCGTTTTGATAGCGGACAATATGATGAAAATGAAGCTGTGGTACTTGATTACCGAGTGCTGCCACATTCATTTTATCTGCCTGAAAAGTTTTAGCGAGCTGACTTGATAACCAGCTCGATTCACGCAAAAACTGCGTTTGGTCTGCCTCAGACAATTCATACAATTCTTTGATGCCTGATACTCGTGGCACCAATATCAACCATGGAAACTGGCAATCATTGATTAAGCGACAGGTTGATAGTGGAAAATCACCCACTAAAAAACTATCGGCAGCAAGTTTATGATGAAGTTGGAACATAATGGCGGTTCTCTTGTTATGAAACTCAAGGATAAGAAAGAAAGATTAGGCTTAACATTTAAAACAGATATTTAAGGTAAAAATACAGTGACGCTATTTTATCAGTTATCCAATCGATAAAATAGCGTCATGATTTATTGTCTAAATGTCCTGCTTTTTAAATCTCTTAGTCTATAAGGTAAAGGTTAAACAGCTATTTTCCATGGTATATAGTGATGATTGAATATCCTAAACCGACTCTACCACCATATGCTTGCTAAAATAGCTTAATAACTCTTGAATCACCGTGACACGCTGCTGCGGTGTTGCCAATTTATCAGCATCCTGATAGCGAATGCCAGAAGCACCATTCATACGATAGTGCTGCCCATTTGCTTGAATTAGTTTAATAATCGCCAAAGCATCGACCGGGGTATCGGGTGCAAACTCTAATGTCATGCTATTACTATTGGCATCAATTTTATTAATTTTCAAAGGCTCGGCTTGTATGCGTAGACCATGAACCGCAAATAACTGCTTGGTCTGCTCTGGCAAAACACCAAAACGATCAATCATTTCAGTTCGAATATCAGTTAGTGCCTCTTTATCATCGGCATTACCAATACGTTTATAAAATAACAAACGCTGATGCACATCATGCAGATACTCTTCTGGTATCAGTGCCGAGCTATGCAGATTGATTTCGCTGGTTAGCGATAATGGTGTACTTAAATCAGGCTCTTTACCGGCTTTAATCGCCTTTGTTGCTCGCTCTAACATATCCATATATAGACTGAAACCAATTGCCTGCATATTACCACTTTGCTGCTTACCAAGTATTTCTCCAGCACCGCGAATCTCTAAATCTTCACTTGCCAGCATAAAGCCTGCACCTAATGTGTTAGCACGCTCAATAGCATGCAATCGGCGCTTGGCATCCCCTTTAAGCCCCTTAATAGACGGTACAAGTAGATAGCAATAAGCTTGATGATGACTACGACCCACGCGACCACGCAGCTGATGTAATTGAGCCAAACCAAACTTATCCGCGCGCTCTATAATAATGGTATTAGCATTCGGTACATCAATACCGGTTTCGATAATGGTCGAACAAATTAGCACATTGAATTTTTTATGATAATACTGCTGCATGACTTGTTCTAGTTGACGTTCTTGCATTTGCCCATGAGCGACCCCTACTCGCGCTTCAGGCACTAGTTCACGTATGGTCTCTGCCATACGCTCAATACTGGCCACATCGTTATGCAATAGATAAACTTGACCACCACGCAACAGCTCACGCAAGATAGCCTCTTTCATCAAAGCGTCGGTCTTCTGCATAACAAAGGTCTTAATTGCAAGACGACGGGCTGGTGGCGTGGCAATAATCGACATATCACGCATACCCGAGAGCGCCATATTGAGCGTTCTCGGGATGGGCGTCGCTGTCATCGACATACTATCAACATCAGTCTGAATCGCCTTAATACGCTCTTTATGGCGCACCCCAAAGCGATGTTCTTCGTCAACAATCATTAGACCTAGATTAGAGAACTTTACATCGGGTTGTAATAACTTATGCGTACCAATGACGATATCAACCTTGCCTGCCGCAAGGTCTGTTAGCACAGTATCTTGATGTTTTTTACCGCCAAAGCGCGAAAGCGTTTCAATACGTACTGGCCAATCAGCAAAACGATTGCGGAAATTGTCTTCATGCTGACCGGCTAGCAAAGTAGTCGGCACCAGCACCGCTACTTGATAACCAGCACTGACCGCGATGAATGCCGCGCGCATGGCTACTTCCGTTTTACCAAAACCTACATCGCCACAGATGAGACGATCCATGGGCTGATTTTGCTTCATATCTTCCATGACTGCATGAATAGCATTGGCTTGATCCGGCGTTTCTTCAAAGGCAAACTGACTAGCAAACAGCTCGTATTGCGAGATATCTATTTTAAAATGAATACCGACCTTTGCCTCACGCCGTGCTTGTATATTAAGCAACTCAGCTGCGACATCATGGATTTGCTCGAGCGCTTTCTGTTTAGCTTTGTCCCATTTTCCACTACCAATCTTGTGCAATGGTGCAAGCGCTGGGTCGCCGCCGCTATAGCGATTAATCATTTGCAGATTGGCAACCGGCACGTAAATACTGGCATCATCAGCGTATTTTAGGTGAATAAATTCTTGCTCACCATCTCCGACATCTAAGGTTATTAAACCATTATAACGCCCAATACCATGCTCAATATGGACGACTGGACTGCCATCAGTTATTTCAGTCACGCTTTTAACCAAGAATTCTTCTGATACACCGCTCTGGCGACGACGGCGCGTTTGCAGCACTTGCCGACCAAATAATTGTGTCTCACTAATCAACACCAAGCGCTCAGGAACATAGACGCCACGTTCAATAGGCGCAACCGTTAGACCAACCTGTGGCAACTTTTTATTATTAAGCCCCGTTGTTTTATCGGCAGCTAAAAATGCCTCAAAGCTGTCATAAGCCTTGATCTCAATCTTACCTTTAAACAGCTCGATGAGAATCTCACGGCGACCCGCTGTTTCAGCGACAATCAATACTGGTGTTGCTGTTTGCGCTTGTAGCTCTAAAAACGCTAGCAGCTCAGTAAGTGGCTCTGCTTTTTGATGATTGACTGCCAACTGTGGCGGCTCTTGCGCACTTAAGGTCACCAAGCCTTGTTGCTTATTCTGAACAAAATCTAACTGTGGTTGCTCAGATAACTGTAATGGACTCTCCAATACTGTCTCGTCAATCGCAGATGCATCATTCATTGTCGACAGTTCATTACGTGCACTGAGTATCACCCGTGGATAATGATTGAGATGCTCGTTAAGAGTATTTGACAATAAATACAGCAACTCAGGGGCGACAATAGGCTTATCAATATCATGACGGCGCTCTTCATAGCGGCGCTGGATTTGCGACCAATAATCCGCCTGTTTCTCGTTAATTAGCTCATCAGTGATGAATAGCGTATCGCTTGGCAGATAAGCAAATAAACTACTCTCTACCGTCCAATCCTTTAAATCAAAAAACAGTGGCTGATAATATTCCAATCCGCTACTCGCAATGCCTGCCATTACATCTTTATGTAATTCGAATTTACGGCTATTGCTATTGGGGAACATGGCAGCAAAATTGGTGCGAAAGGTTTCACGCCCTTCATCAAGTGGAAACTCTTTTGCGGGTAGGATCTGAAACTGTTTAATAGGCTTTGAGATATCTGGCAGTTTATGCAGTAGCGACAATGACTCTTTGCCCATACTACTATCGTTGCCACTCATCATGACTTTTAGGTCATCGACAGTTAATGTCCGTTGGGTCTGCGGATTAAAAAAGCGAATGGTTTCAATTTCATCGTCGAATAAATCTAGACGTAGCGGGAATGGCTGACCCATGGCAAAGATATCAATGATACTACCACGTACCGCAAATTCCCCCGGCTCAAAAACGTTGTCTACCGCTCGATAACCTGCTTTTGCGAGCAGAGAACGCTGAGTATTGATATCAAATTGATCGCCAACACTTAAATCAAAATGCTGTCCAATTAACCAGCTTGGTGGCGCAATACGGTGCATTAATGCTTGCACAGATATCAATAACACGCCTGACGTTGGCATATCGGTTAATAAATTGATACGCTCGCTGACAATATCTTGATGCGGTGACAACTCATCATAGGTCAGCGTCTCCCAATCAGGAAATACATGAGCATCCACGCCGCAAAATGCCAGTTCTGTCTCTATTTGATTCAGCTGATTTTGGTCACGCGTCACTACGACTTTTAGACGCTCGGCAACATTCCATATAGGTGCTTGTACTAAACTTGCCAGCCATAAGCTGCTGACAGCACCATGTACAGGTGCAAGCCAGCGGCGCTGGGCATTTTGGATAGGGAATAATTGCTGGTTAATCGGGGCAAAGGCGTCAGTCAAAGCAGTGATAGGCATAAAGGGTAAGATCAAGGTTAAGAGTCAGAAAGCTATTATACGAATATTTGCGCAATTACCAAAATTTATGCCGTAACGGTTTGTCACATAGCATTATTATAGAAAACACCAAGAGCCAAACACTTTATAAAATAAAGATTTATTGCTAAGAATAGGGCTGATAAACGAAAAGACCTTAGCTTGCGAGCCAAGGTCTTTATAGGGAACTCTTCAAAAACAGACTTTGTCTTTAAATTAATGGCTTGTCACTAGCGATAATGCCGTTATTGTCTGCGTAGACAAACATACCAGAATTTAGCGTTAAATCACCAAAGCTGATTTCAAGATCGGTTTGACCTTCATCGCGGCGATTTGATTTACGCGGGATACAACCAAGCGCCATGACCCCGATGTCCATTGCTGCCATATCATCAACATCACGAACACAGCCATACACCACAACCCCTGCCCAGCCATTATCAATAGCCGACTGTGCAATCATGTCACCTAACAACGCACAGCGCATAGATCCGCCACCATCAACGACCAATACTTTGCCATTACCGTCTTTGTCTTTACCATCACTGTTAAGCAACGATTTGACGCGACTATTATCTTCAAAACATTTGACGGTCACAATCTCACCGCAGAATTTGTCTTTGCCGCCAAAACTATAAAACGATTTACCTTCGATATTAGGCAGGCATACCTGTGATTCAGGATTGGCATCTAATAAATCACAAGTTACAAAGTTTTCTTTGGTCATTGTTACTGATTCTGGCATGGTGAGACTCCTTGTCTGTTATGGTTAAATTGTTCTGACTTATTAAACTTAAAAATTACTTAGGCTATTTATTATAGTATAGTTTATCCTAGATAAAACCGATACATCATGTTTTGACGCGGCACTAGTATAAATTTTTCTAGCTTGCTGTGCCTGCGCAGACAGAGGCTGCAAAAAATTCATTCTAGTCCCGCTGTATCGTTTTTATACTGAGTTTACTATAGTAATAAATGTAAAAGTTATCTGATTAATAGCTTAATGTTTTACACGGGTCATCGCAAGCATCTGTTTATTTTCGATAATATCAGTGGTTTTAATCGCGGGTTCGCTGCGGTATTTACTACGATGATAGATATCATGGGCGCTCATCGCCATGGCACTAGCGACACGCTTAGCTGAAATAGGATGTAAAGATAATGACTCGGACACCAATGGCGAGATAAGCTGAAAGGCTTTTTGTCCCAGACTTTCAAGCGGACGACCCTTATGTTTACCAAGTAGTAACGACGGACGGAAAATAACCAATTGGGCAAACCCTAATGCCATTATGGACTCTTCCGTTTCAGCCTTTACGCGATTATATAAAAAGCGACTGTTGATGTCCGCATTCATCGAGGACAATAAAAAGAAGTTTTCAACGCCTTTCTCTTGGCAAAGTTTGGCGAAACCAACATTATAATCATGGTCAATCTTGCGAAAAACTTCATCACTACCCGCTTGTTTTTTGGTGGTGCCCAAGCAACTAAAAGCATCCGTTTTTCGATCAGCGCCAATGCTTGTAAAGATTTCAGCTAAGTTGTCAAAATCATTCACCTGATAAAAACGCATGCTCGCATTGATGTAGCGAGGAGGACGCCGTGCAATCACAATCAATGTGTCATAAATCTCACTCAGCTGCTTTACAAGATGTTGCCCGACCAATCCCGTTGCACCTATTACCATTGCTTTTCGCTGCATATCCTATCCATTTATAGAGTGTTGGAATACTTATGATCGTCAAAAATGTGACTTTTTAAAGCCCGTCGGTGACGCTGACCACTGTAGTATCATACCTAAATTAATCAATCATCGAGGCTATTATGCATGATTTATTGTAAGAGATTTTATCAGCAAACAGTTTTACTCAGCTCATACGCTCGTTTAGACTCAAATACTCACTCAATATTATGATAAATACCTTTATAAATACCTATTAAAGGCATAAAATCCCGCTCATCCACGTAATGCCGTAACTTCTTTGAGCATTAATCATCAAACTTATTGTCCTAAGGGCGATAATTTGCTAAGATAACCGGCTTTACACGTCAACGCTGTTTAATTATTCCAAACAGTTTTGGCGCTTGCGATGATTTATTACTATCAGATACTTTAATAGTAGGCATCGACATCATGTTCGGCGAGACGGCTGCTCGTTATCGATGATGGTTAAACCCTTTATTGCAATCCACATTCATAATTTTATCTGTCTTTATCAAGGAGATTCGCGTGGCTAATACTGCACAAGCTCGTAAACGCGCCCGTCAAAACACCAAACGTCGTCAGAACTCTGCGTCACAACGCTCTATGGTTCGTACTTATTTGAAACGTGTTGACGCGGCTATCGCTGCTAAAGATTATGACGCGGCTACCGAAGCTTACAAAAAAGCGGTACCGGTTCTTGATCGTATGGCTGACAAAGGTATTCTTCATAAGAATAAAGCTGCTCGTCGTAAGAGCCGCCTAAACAAAACCATCAAAGGCTTACTAGCTTAAGATTGGTTGCGTTTAGACCGTATGATGCTTCGATAACATCATAACTAAAACCTTGTCACTGGTTCTAATACTGGGGCAAGGTTTTTTTATGCCTGATCAAAAGTAATTAATAATTTCGTAAATAACGCTTATGTCCATTTTACTTCTGGTGGCAATAATAGCTTATTTGGATGAAAGCCAGCGGTACGGTAGGCTTCAAGCAAAGTGTGTATTGGACGTACATAAACTTCACCGCGCCAGACAAAATACGCACTTGCCTGCTCGAATGGCTTGTCATCAAACCACAAAAATACCCCTTCCATCATTTTTGGCCAATCGTTCCAATCAATCTCAACAACATCAAACATCACCGCTAAGAATGCAGATAACAAAGTGTCATGGCTGACAGCGAGCATTAGATGCCCGTGTTGCGGCTGATTTTGATAAAAAAGCGATAGAATATCGAGACCGCCCTGATAAGCGTTTTTAGTGCCTTCAAGATTGCCTTGCAAGAATCGATTGATAAAATTGAGAACACCAATCTCTTTAAAGATGGGATTTGCAATATCAGGTTCGGTCACTAAGCTACCAGGCTCAACCAACAATGACTGGTGCGCGATATCACGCCTTAGTCCTGCCCCTTCTTGCATCAGCTGCGCCGTATCAAGACAGCGACCAATCGGGCTTGAGATGCTATCAACATCGAGCGAATACGGCAGATGTCCTGCCAACCAACGACCCCAAGATTTTGCCAATACACGACCTTTGGGTGTCAATGGCAGCTGATAACTGGCAAAGCCATTACCATCAGAGCGCTCACGCAGGGAATGTCTGGTAAATAAAATCAGGCGCTTATCTTCAGGTAACAACCTGACCGACGACATCATACTATCAGGAAGATGTGAGGGCGCTGGTGCACTTGGAGTATGACTCGCAAGCTTCTCAGTGGATAGGCTCGATGTGGTGTTATTAGGAAGTTTACTCATCACATAAGCCTATCAGATTTTTCGACAGGAATGAACCAAATATAAGTCCAATTGCAATATAATCTAAAGCAAATATATTGAGAGCAGACCCGTTAATTTTATTAGAAATAAGACGCTATGACACGGTGAAATCAAAAAAGAAATACTCATATTTATTACGTTTGACTAACCGATATCAATTACTCTATCCCATGTAAACGATAATGCCGTACTACTAACCTCATTTGGATAAGCACGCGGATTGACGATAACGCGCGTATTATGAATGTGGTAATCAAATGCTTCATGCGTATGCCCATGCACCCATAGTGCTGGTGCCCACTCTTCATACATCCAGCTTGATAAATCACTGATAAATGCGGCATTACTTGGTAGCTCAGCATACTTCTCAGAGACAGATAATGGACTGATACTATGATGACTCATCACCACCGTTTTTTTGCCCATTGCTTTTGCCGTTATCAATGCTTTTTTAAGCCATTGACGCTGCTTAGCATGAATCTGTATCGACATTTCAGGTGAAAATAGTTCGTTGCCGGCATAGATCTGTTTGTAGTCACGCATAAAGCGCATTGCCACTGCCCTAGTCTCTTCATTGGCTTGATATTGATAATCTGTCCAAAGCGTACAACCTAAAATGCGCACCTCTCCGATATCAATATGCTGACACTGCAAAAATCGTACGCCCTGCTTTGATTCACTATCATAATTGTCCCAAGTCGCCAGCTTTTTATCAAAATGCAGCACGTCTTCATTAAAGTACTCATGATTACCAGCGATAGTGATTAGAGGGACTTGTAAGCGCGCTGCTTGCTCTTGTAGCCATGGCATACCAATATCACTATTTGCTGTATCTCCCGCTACCAGTACGATGTCTGCGTCGGTTTTGGGGATATGCCCTATCGGATGGGATTGACGTATATAACTGTCAATATGTAAGTCACTCAAAATCTGTAATTTCATAGCAGCCTATATCATTAAATAAACATAAATAGTTTAGCACCTTTTCATCTAGGGACAAAAAGTAAAAAGACAGCGGATTAGGCTGTCTTTTTACTTTTTGACTGAAGTATCTAATTGAAAAGTTAGAGACTTTGGAGTATTAACTGTAATTTCGCTGCAGGATCTACTGCTTGAGTAATTGAGCGCCCAATCACCAGATAATCAGAGCCATCAAGTAATGCCTGTTTTGGCGTACAAATACGCTTTTGATCATTAGCATTATCATCTAGCAGACGAATACCAGGCGTAATCAGTTTAAAGTCCTGACCACATAATGCCTTTAATGCCTTTGCTTCTTGTGCTGAGCATACTACACCATCGAGACCGGCTTGCTTGGTTAATTGTGCTAAGCGGCTCACTTGTGCCTCTAAGCCGTCGGTGATGCCCGTTTGTATGAGCGCTTCATTGTCCATAGATGTTAAGACAGTCACTGCAATCAGTAGCGTGTCAAAATCATTATCTAGCAAGCGCTGTTTTGCCAATGACATCGCATCGTGGCCCGCACTTGCATGGACGTTGACCATCCATATACCAAGCTCAGCCGCAGCCAATACTGCTTGTGCAGTGGTATTGGGGATATCATGAAATTTAAGGTCTAAAAAAACCTCAAATTGGCGCTGATGCAATGCTCTGACTATCTCAGGGCCACAGCGGGTATACAGCTCTTTACCTACTTTCAATCGGCATAATGCCGGATCTAATTGGTCAGCTAATGCAAGAGAGGCATCCTTTGTCATATTATCTAATGCAACGATGACAGGAGAATTAATTGCGTTGTTCATTGTTATGCTTCTTTATATCAGGTTTATCAAATTATTATATTTATAATCAGCAGTGAAAATGCATATTACAAATTATTAGTAATCGCGTTTTTGCTTGGTCAAACTTGACCCATCATGCACATTGGCGTTGGGATGAGCATTGGGCATTGTCGTATCCTGTACATTAACCGCTGTTGCACCATAAACAGCTTCTTCTACAGTAGGCGCATTCGCTTGACGATCAATCACCATATTGGCTTGGGTTATCTGCTCTTGCAAATTGGTATTTGCCTTTTGTAGACGCGATATTTCCCACTTATTTTGCAAAACACGGAAAATTAGCAGTGCTAACAAGATACCTATAACGATACCAAGTATGAGACAAAGTATCATTAGCAAGCCTAAATTCATCGTTGGTGCTTGTGAAAACAAAAGATTGACGCCAACTTCAGTATTGTTTGCCAATACCAAACCTAGCGAGTAAGCGAAGCTCAAAAATAGCAGCACTAATAATAAAATACGCATCAGACGTCTCCTTAAGTTTTTAATAGAACAGATAAGTGGATAAAAACTAAGCCATACTGATTGATATTACTACGTTATAAAAGGTTTGGTATAAATAAGAAAAATCGGCTCATACTTTAGTAGTAGATCGGTATGATATCTTATATTACTTCAATTAACTTACTGTCCGCCTGCTACTTTTTCGTTTACAGCTTCGCGTAATGCTTTGCCTGGCTTAAAATGCGGAATTGCTTTTGCAGGTACTGGTACGCTTTCACCCGTTTTAGGATTGCGACCCATACGAGCACGGCGATGATGAAGACAAAAACTGCCAAACCCACGCACTTCTACTCGACCATCATTGGCGAGCGTATGAGTCATCAAGTTTAATATCTCGCGTACGGCGTCATCGACAACGGTATCTGTCATCGTGTCACAATTTGCACTCAGATTACTAATAAATTCGGACTTATTGATTGTTTGCTGCATTATCATACTTGCCTTGTTCATTGATAGATAAGATGATGGAAATAACTAAAATGATTACCACAGATATTATAAAATATTAGCTGACAACCACGCGATTGTTGACTAAATATCTGTTCATTTATAATGACTTGGGTCTAATTTTACATCTCGTTACTCGATGTTGTAAATGATAGCGGATATTGAAGGAAATTGGAAACAAGAGTTCCTCTATCAAGGAAAAAACTGTATCAATTATCGTTAATACTAAAATTTAGCCATAAAAAAAAGCGACCGGAGTCGCTTTCTTTTATAAGATCATAACATTAGCAGTAAATAGCTTACTGCATTTGTTCTTTGATCAAGTCACCAATCGTTTTTGGTTGTGCATCAGAACCAGCAGCAGTACTAGTCGTAGTTGTGCTACTTAACTCTTTAATCGCTTGACGCTCTTCAGCTTCGTCTTTCGCTTTGATAGACAGGCTGATGTTACGCGTTTTACGATCAACACTGATGATTTTCGCTTCTACATCATCACCAACAGTTAGATGCTTAGTCGCATCTTCAACGCGGTCACGTTGAATCTCTGAGGCACGTAGATACGCTTCAACTTCATCAGCAAGTTCGATAGTAGCGCCTTTAGCGTCTACTTCTTTTACTTTACCATTAACGATAGCACCGCGGTCATTGTTGACTAGGTATTCGTTAAATGGATCTGAAGTTAATTGCTTCACGCCTAGGCTGATACGATTGGCTTCTGAGTCTACAGACAATACCATTGCTTCAACGGTGTCGCCTTTGTTGTAGTTACGGATAGCATCTTCACCAGTTTCATTCCAAGAAATGTCTGACAAGTGAACTAGACCATCAATACCGCCATCTAGACCGATAAAGATACCGAAGTCAGTGATTGATTTGATCGTACCAGTGATTTTATCACCGCGCTCATGTTTCTTATCAAACTCATCCCAAGGATTAGCTAGAGTCTGTTTGATACCTAAGCTGATACGACGACGTTCTTCATCGATATCAAGGATCATTACTTCAACTTCATCGCCCACTTGAACAACTTTCGACGGATGGATGTTTTTGTTGGTGTGATCCATTTCTGATACGTGTACTAGACCTTCAATACCTTCAGAGATCTCAGCAAAACAACCATAATCAGTTAGGTTAGTAACGCGTGCTTTAACAACTGCACCTACTGGATAAGTGCCACCAACGTTATCCCAAGGATCAGTACCTAGTTGTTTTAGACCTAGGCTTACGCGATTGCGCTCACGGTCAAATTTAAGTACTTTAACTTTAAGATCTTGACCAACTTCAACCACCTCAGATGGGTGCTTGATGCGGCGCCATGCCATATCAGTGATGTGCAATAGACCATCAATACCACCAAGATCAACGAATGCACCGTAATCAGTTAGGTTCTTAACGATACCTTCGATCTCGATACCTTCTTCAAGCTTGTTCAATAGCTCTTCGCGCTCAGCTGAGTTTTCAGCTTCCATAACGGCACGGCGACTAACGACAACGTTGTTACGTTTTTGATCAAGTTTGATAACTTTAAATTCTAACTCTTTACCTTCTAGATGCGTCGTATCACGGATAGGACGTACATCTACCAATGAACCTGGCAAGAAAGCGCGTACTGAACCGATATCTACAGTAAAGCCGCCTTTTACTTTGCTAGAAATAATACCTTTTACAATCTCATCATTGTCAGAGATTTTTTCAAGGAAATTCCAAGTTTCAACGCGTTTGGCTTTTTCACGTGACAGTAAGGTTTGACCCATACCGTTATCAACCGCTTCAACCACTACGTCTACTGTATCGCCAACTTCAACTTCAAGTTCGCCTTCTTCGCTTAAAAACTCTTCACGAGCGACGATACCTTCAGATTTTAGACCCGTATCAACAGTGATCCAGTCGTTATCGATGGCGACAACAGTACCAGTAATAACCGAGCCACGCTCGATATCCAGACCTGTTTCTTCGATGCTCGCTTCAAATAGTTCAGCAAATGATTCCATTATGTCTACCTTTGTATAGCCGTATCCTGTCCAGCACAGTACGGATCAAATTTATGACTGTATAAAATGAGAATACTGGTTTTATATCCTATGCAGTCATATATAAAAACGTTTGTTGCTAATAAGCGAATGCGTCAGCAAACTCACTAGCAACAACTGTCTTATATTAAAATGCGTTATATTTTTTAAATTATGACCTTTAAACAGTAGATTCCATTTTTTTCTAAAGATTACTGGCGTCTACTACTGTAATTTTATACTAAAATCAATCCTATAGGAAACTTTTTCATGCTTACTACCTTGTTATTATTAGCTATTGAAGCAAATACCTTTATCTTGACAATATTGTTTTACTTGCTTATAAACCGCATCAGCATCTAAATTGGAGCTGTCTAATAGTAGCGCATCTGCTGCAGGCTTTG
The DNA here is from genome assembly GCF_904846475.1 of Psychrobacter sp. LFX-11D. Classification (NCBI taxonomy): domain Bacteria; kingdom Pseudomonadati; phylum Pseudomonadota; class Gammaproteobacteria; order Moraxellales; family Moraxellaceae; genus Psychrobacter; species Psychrobacter sp. LFX-11D. Next base: position 142,570 of record NZ_CAJHAV010000004.1, on the reverse strand, counting down.
ATGGTGCCGTTGTACGGTTTTCATCACGATCATCACGGGCCTTAATCGTCGCTAGAATCGCTTCAAAATCTGCTATTTGACCAGCAATTAGTAGCTGTGTTACACGGCGCTCGGCACGCGCTTCAGCACTGGCAGTCAAAAATACCTTGACGTCAGCGTCTGGAAACACGACTGTACCCATATCACGACCATCCGCAACCAATCCTGAACGAGTTGCCATATCTTGTTGCAGCGTTAGCAATGCTCGGCGAACTTTTGGAAATACTGCTATCTGTGATGCGTAACCGCCAACCGTTTCATTACGAACTTGCTCACCTACTGCATCACCATTTACGATAATATCGACACGTCCTGATGCATTGTTAGGTACAAAGGCAATCTCTAAGCTTTGAGTTAACGCTAATACAGCCATCTCGTCAATGGTCTGACTTGCATCAGCAGTAATCAATCCAGCTTCAAACGCCTTAAGTCCAACGATACGATATAACGCCCCTGAATCAAGTAGCTGATACCCTAAAGCTTGTGCTAAACGCCATGTAACTGTGCCTTTACCTGCGCCACTTGGCCCATCAATACAAATAACAGGATAACGCAATGAGGGCTTCTCACTGTTAGTATTCGCGTTAGGGTTGGCAACAGTCATAATACTCACTTAAAGTCGGCAATTTCTACAACCACATAAATAATTATAAAAGTATCAATAAAGCATTTTTCACTTACTTATCAAAGCATTATAAGGAAATCACTCTATTAACAAGTAAATAGGGCGATATTATAGCAAACAAAGCCACCTATCACTAGCAGCAAGAATCATATCTTGTTAATCACTGCTGTTACACTTAGCTTTTGCCGCTTTTCTGCGCTGACGAAAAAAATCTTTGAGCATCTGGCTGCTGTGCTCACGGCACAAGCCTGCATCGACTTGCATACGATGATTATAAAAAGGCTGTTCAGCCAAGTTCATTTGACTACCAAGCATCCCTGCTCTCGGCTCATGCGCTGCATATACTAGCCTATCTACACGTGCATGAATCATCGCACCCATGCACATGGTACAGGGTTCTAAAGTCACATATAAGGTCGTCTTTAGGGGCAAGCGATAATTCTTTAAGCGTGTACAAGCATCTCTTAACGCTACGATTTCAGCATGAGCCGTCGCATCACAGCGTCCAATCGGCTCATTAAACCCCTGACCAATAATATGCTGGTTATGTACCAAGACAGCTCCTACTGGCACCTCTTCTCTCTCAGCGCCTTGCTTGGCAAGTTTTAGCGCCTCTGTCATCCACTTGATATCCTCAACTGACCAAAATAGAGCTGTTTTAATCTGCTCACTTATCAGCGGATTACCATTAGTAAATGGACTATGTATTAGCTGGTAAGGTAATAAATTAGTGTTTAGAAAATTTTTCATTTACTGTGGTAATTGCCAGTCGATAGGCGTTTGACCATATTGCACCAGATAATCATTGGTTTTTGAAAACGGCTTAGAACCAAAAAAACCACCACGATTAGCAGCAAGTGGTGATGGGTGTACTGCCGTTAAAATCAGATGTTTATCAGTATTGATATACTTGCCTTTTTTCTGAGCTTTACTGCCCCATAAAATAAAAACAGTATGTTCAGTCTGCTCATTAATAACATCAATAACCGCATCAGTGAACTTCTCCCAGCCTTGATTTTGATGACTGTTTGGTTCGCCTTCTCTTACTGTCAAAGAGCTATTTAACAATAATACGCCTTGCTGTGCCCAATACGTTAAATCACCATGTGCTGAAGGTTTGATACCAATATCGTCGGCCATCTCTTTCAATAAATTGTTAAGTGACGGTGGCTTTGGGATAACTTTAGGGACAGAAAAGGACAGCCCCATTGCCTGTCCAGGACGATGATAAGGATCTTGCCCTAAGATAACAACTTTCACCTGTGATAAAGGTGTTAAATTAAACGCATTAAATATCAGCTGTGCTGGAGGATAAATACCATCCTCTGACTGATAGGCTTCTTTTAAAAAAGCTCGCAAGCTATCCATATTGTCAGAAGTTAATTCTTCTGACAACGCCTGCTTCCAATCTTCTGGCAAGCGTACATTGTCGAGAATCGCTTGCTTTTGCGCGACTGTTTTTGTGGGTTGTACGTCAAATAATTCCATGATGAATCCTTTTTTATTTGTTATCAGGATGCGTTAAGGTTGATATTAACAAAATATTAGGGTTGCGTTGTCATATATATTAGCAATAAAAAAACGGTTACCGCAGTAACCGTTTTTATCATAGTGCGAAAAATAACTTAACTGGCTAATGATTCGGAGTCTGGACGTGGCTCATGAGTCTCAACAACAGTCAATATAATACGGCTATCCGCTGACCCTTTATCTGACGACTTATCAAGCTTCACAGTATCACCATCTGATGCCTCTGGCTCCAAGGTTAAATGTACAACCCCACCATTCACTAAATCACCAAATAGAATCATATTTGCCAGAGGCTTTTTGATTTCGTCTTGAATCAGGCGCTGCATTGGACGTGCGCCCATTAAGCGATCATAGCCTTTAGCTGCCAGATAATCACGTACCTCATCATCAATCTCTAAAGTAACTTGCTTATCGTCAAGTTGTACCTGTAGCTCAACCAAGAATTTATCAACCACGGATACAACGACTGAGGTATCAAGCGGATTAAACTGGATAATAGCATCAAGACGGTTACGGAATTCCGGAGTAAACACACGCTTGAGTGATTCTGTATTGTCACGGCTATGATCTTGCTGGGTAAAGCCCATAGAAGATCGACTGATACTCTCAGCACCGACGTTGGTCGTCATAATAACAATGACCTGCTTAAAGATAGCAACCCGACCATTATTATCTGTCAATGTACCGTGATCCATCACTTGTAATAACAAGTTGAAGACATCCGGATGCGCTTTTTCGATCTCATCAAACAATAACACACAATGAGGATGCTGATTGATTTTTTCAGTCAATAGACCACCTTGATCATAACCCACATAACCTGGAGGCGCACCAATCAAACGTGAGGCAGTATGTGCTTCCATATACTCTGACATATCAAAGCGCACCAGCTCAACACCCAACAGATTTGCCAATTGACGAGAAACTTCCGTTTTACCAACCCCTGTCGGACCAGCAAACATGAATGAGCCGATTGGCTTATCTGGTGCTTTCAGACCAGCACGAGACAGCTTAATCGCATCTGCTAGAGTCGCAATCGCTTCATCTTGCCCAAATACTAGATGCTTAAGGTCGCGATCTAGATGCTGAAGAATACTCTTATCATCACTAGATACTGACTTGGGCGGAATACGTGCAAGCTTAGCAACAATCGCTTCGATATCTGCTACATCAATTTTTATCGGAGCGCGCTTTCCTTTTGCTTTCTTATCAACAGACGATTTTGCACGATCATTGGCTTTTGCAATATCTGCCTCATCCTGCATTTCGTTATCACTATAAGTATCACTGTCGAGACCGTCGATATCAGCCTCAATCTGTGCATCAAACTCTTGCTCTATATCAGCAATGAAACTTTCTTCCGCTTCTATATCGTCTGCATCAGCCACAACCCCTAAACGCTTATAAGCGCCAGCCTCATCAATAACATCAATGGCCTTATCCGGCAAAAAACGCTCATGGATATGTTTCGCTGACAATTGAACGGCAGTAACCAGTGCTTCATCAGTATAGACAACATTATGGAACTCTTCGTACCGCGGTTTAAGACCACGCAAAATATCAATCGTATCATCAACACTTGGCTCTTTCACGTCGATTTTTTGGAAGCGACGCGATAAGGCATGGTCTTTTTCAAACACTTGACGGTATTCAGTAAAAGTGGTTGAACCGATACAACGCAGTTCACCATTGGCAAGTGCTGGCTTAATCAGGTTGGACACATCCATATTACTGCTCATTGATGAGCCAGCGCCAATAATCATATGAATCTCATCAATAAACAAGATAGCATTGGGTTTTTTCTTCAATGCATCTAATAGCGATTTCATACGTTTTTCAAAATCGCCGCGATATTTAGTACCCGCAATCAATGAACCAATATCAAGACTATAAATCACGCAACCATTCAGTGGTTTCGGGGCTTTATCATTGATAATCAACCACGCCAACCCTTCAGCAATAGAGGTTTTACCAACACCCGGCTCACCGACCAATAGTGGATTATTTTTGCGGCGGCGACACAAAACTTGCGCGGCGCGTTCAATCTCAGGACCTCGCCCAATCAATGGATCTGTTTTACCTTCAGCAGCACGCTGATTTAAATTGGTCGCAAACTCAACCAATGGATCTTTACTGGTTTTTTCTGAGGCACTACTACGGCGCTCGCCCGTCATAGAAGCACGCGGCTCAGATGCCTCATCTTTATCTTGACCATGTGATAGATACTGAGTCAGCTCAAGACGACTGATGCCCTGTTTTTTGAGCAAATAAACCGCATAAGTATCATGTTCTGAAAACATTGACACCAGAATATCCGACCCTTCAACCAAACGACCGCCACCAATAGACTGCACATGAAAAATTGCCCGTTGTAGAATACGATCGAAGCTTTGGGTCGGCTGCGGGGATTGCTCAGTATCAGGATCGACCGTTGGAGTATGCTTATTAATATAAGCCTCAAGCTCAGTACGTAGTGCTGAGACATTTGCATTACAGGCCGTCAATGTGTTGGCAGCGTGCGTATTTTCTAAGAGTGCCAGTAAAAGATGTTCAACAGTGAGATACTCATGCGATTTTTGGCGCGCAAGTGTCATTGCTAAACGCAAAGAAACTTCAAGATGACGACTTAACATAACGACTTCCTACGGTTATACCTATCTTTATAATTGATAGCTTTATGAATGAGTTAGTAAGTAAATCAGGGCGGTAGATGGATTGTTCAAGGGCAATATGAGTATTATTAAATGACGCTGTTAAATAATGGCTTCTATGGCTTGGCTATGATCCTCACTTGTCTTTATCTCAACATGATACTCAGATATAGTCAATCTATTAACACATACTAAAATGTATCGAAGTGTCCCTAGACCATTTTTCAATGATAATATTCATTCAACAATAATAGAGCGCATGTACTAAAGCTACAGACAATTCAAGAATTTGAATAATGTAAAAAGAGAATAAATACAGGCAGTAATGAGAAAAGCGGTTATATAAGAAAGTCTAAGCTAGTTTAAAAAAGAGAGGTGCAGAGCAAGTTTGTGCTTAAATAAACTTGCTCTAAAAACACTAGAAGAAAATATTTTATTGAAAATATTAAAGATATATAGTTAAAATATAGTGAACTTGAGAGAAACATACGTCATCAAGAATTAGAGTAAGGCTTTACTCGCCTTGATGCGGTTCGATTTGGGTCAATAATGGATAGCCTTCACGATGTGCCAGACTGTTAACTTTTTTGGCCTTGGTCTCAGCAATATCTTTAGGATAAATACCAGCAATACCTTTGCTGCTATTATGAATCGTCAACATAATCTCAACGGCCGAATCCATACTATGACGAAATTCAGATTGTAAAATATAGACGACAAATTCCATCGGCGTGTAATTATCATTATACATCACCACAGCATACATAGGCGGCTTGGCGACTTCCGGCTCTGCTACCAATACATCAGCCTGTGGGGCTGTTTCACCTTCAGGCTCACCCACTTGCGCAAGACGCATGGGTATATGTGGAAAGTGCCAATCTGATGTAATTGGCGTCGCTCTTGCTATCGTTTGTTTTATCATAATTGGAATACAGATGAATCAGTAGGTTTAATGAATGGTTATCTTTAAGAGACTATCAAATCGTTAAAAATAAGGGGTAACAATAGATATCTGGCTAGCAGCTACGACAACTAATGCTCAATAAGACTTAAGGCTCAATAGGACTTTCATCGACGTCTGGCAAATCTAACAGTGATAATGGCATATTATCAACTTTAGCACCAAGCTTCCAATCATACAGCTGCTCGACTTCTTGACCAGCGGCTTTTAGATTTAGCTTGATTTGCAATGGCTTGAAACCCGCTGGCATTGTAAAGCGACCACGTATACGCGTCACGCCTTCAATAGTGTAGCTGACGGGTTCTAATGGCACTTCTACAAAATCATCATCATCAAGCAAAGTCAGCGTTGGATTCAAACGTTTGGCTTTACCATCACTTGCGAGCATACCTATATCGAAACCATATTCAAAGGCATTTTCAGGTAAGGGCTCAATCTTTGCGCCTAGTATCTGTAAAGGCATGCCGCCCTTCTCACTCACAATCTCAGCATAGAGGTCATTGAGCTGCGCTACCTGTCTATTTTCAACCATGATGGCTTGCTGATTTTCGCGTAACTCTTTTAAGTTTGCCAAACTTATTTCTAATTCTTGTTTAGAAGTAGCAACTTCATTGGTCGCTATTTTATGACTGACGCGTAAATCTTTTAGCTCTTGGAGCGACTCTTTGCTGGTAATGACTGCTTGCTGGGTTTCATTTTGCATTGAATAATAGCCACGTTGATAACCAAGTTTGTGACCAAATACTAATGCGACAATTGCTGTCACCAATATCGCAATCACAAATAACGCTAACACCAATGTGGAAGCGCCCTGCTGCGAGCAAGCAATGCTGTAATGCTTCATAACACTACGCTGAGTTTCAGTATTTAGAGATGAACAATGTAAGCTACGCTCCAATTTATACGAAACAGAGTCTTGGCACGATGGGCGTGCTGGCGGTGAGCAAAAGCGTAGTACACTCTTAAAACGCATTTAGGCAGTATCTCTTAACAGGAAAGGCAAGTTATTATAGCGGAATTTATAATCAATACCTAGTATCATAAATGAGGATAATTTAATCACAACTAAACATTTGTTAAGGAACAATGGGCGCAAAATTTAAACCAAGAGACTCATCAAGTCCAAACATGACATTCATGTTTTGTACTGCTTGCCCAGCTGCCCCTTTGACTAAATTGTCTTGTACGACAATGACCGTTAATTCGGCACGCTCATTGTCTTGATGAACAGCAATACGCAATCGATTGCTAGCGCGCACACTACGGGTATCGGGATACAGCCCTTTTGGCATAACATCTATAAATTGTTCTGATGCATAGCTTTGCTCAAATACCTGTTGCCAATCCACTAAAGCACCTGCATCGGTCAGCTCCATATGGATAGAGCTCAACATACCGCGTATCATCGGTACCAGATGCGGCAAAAAACGAATACGATGGTTAAACTGACTGTCTAGTAACTGGGCAACACCTTGCTCAATCTCTGGCAAATGGCGATGACCTTCAACGCTGTATGCTTTAAAATTGTCTGTGCTTTCAGCATAGTTAAGTGCAAGACTGGCTTGGCGACCAGCGCCAGAAACACCAGATTTGGCATCGATAACAATGCGTGATTCAATAAACTGTTTAGATTGCTTATTTTGCGCTTCAATTATCGGCTTTAAACCCAAGATAGCTGTAGTCGGATAGCAACCTGGGTTGCCAACCACCAATGCCTCAGCAATTTTGGCGCGATTGACTTCAGGCAAGCCGTAGACGGCAGCTTTTAATAACTCAGGACAAACATGTGGTTGTTGATACCAGTGCTCAAACTCGCTCAATGACTGCAAACGAAAATCTGCCGCCAAATCAATGACTTTTACCCCAGCTTGAGTCAAAGCCTCTGCTTGCTTCATTGCAACGCCATGCGGCGTGGCAAAAAACACCACATCACATTTTTGCAACGTCGTTAGCGTCTCCTCCCCTAGATCACTAAACACAATATCTGAGATACCGCGTAAACTTGGGAATATCTCATCAGCGCGAGTGCCCGCTTCGCTACGGGAGGTCAACAAATCAATAGACACTTTAGGATGGGCAGATAATAGACGTATCAACTCAATACCTGTATAACCTGTCCCACCGACAATCGCTGCTGAAATCATAAGATATCCTTTTCTGCTACTTTACTATTACTTAATAAATATGAGATATAAACTCAGTCAAATAAATAAGAACATATCTCAAATCGTACTTTTTAGATTTTATAATCATGTACTGCATCGATAAACACTTTGGCATTGTCAGGATTGACCCACTGGGTAATGCCATGACCTAGGTTTGCAACATAACCGGTCTTTTCACCATTGGCATAAGCACTATCGAGCATCGCATTGACTTCAGCACGGATAGTCGCTGGAGAGCCGTACAAAGTTGCTGGGTCTAAATTACCCTGAATGGCTTTGCTACTTTGTAGTTTTTTATGGTGCTTGGTTAACTGACGCTGACTTTCGGTCAAAACTTGACGGGCACGATCAATCGGCATTGTCCAGTCTAGACCCAACGCATCCGCTTCACTATCTGCTTGCACATCAAGCCATAGCCCGCCGCCTTTAGTAAATAATACTACCGGTATTTCAGGATGACGTACCTTTAGCTCAGCGACAATACGCTTATTATAAGCATGTGAGAAATCAATAAATTGACGATGACCAAGCGCGCCGCCCCAACTATCAAATATTTGTAGTATCTGTGCGCCTGCCATGACTTGCGCATCGAGGTAATCAATCACTGACGTCGCTAATTTATCTAATAACTGATGTAAAAACTCAGGATTGCTATACAAAAAGCCTTTGGTATAGCGATAATCCTTTGAGCTACCACCTTCAATCATATAAGTGGCTAGTGTCCAAGGACTACCAGAAAAGCCAAATAACGGCACTTGCCCATTGAGCGCGGTACGAATACTGGTTACCGCACGCATTACGTAGTCAAGAGAATCATTAACATCGAGCACAGGCAATCTATCCAAATCAGCTTGCTGGCGAATAGGATGTTTGAACTTAGGACCTTCACCCGCTTCGAAATAGAGACCCAACCCCATGGCATCAGGAATGGTCAATATATCACTGAACAAAATAGCCGCGTCTAAATCATAACGACGTAATGGCTGTAAGGTGACTTCTGTCGCACGCGCGGTATCTTTACACAGGCTCATAAAATCACCTGCTTCAGCACGGGTCGCTTTATACTCTGGTAAATAACGACCAGCTTGACGCATCATCCAGACAGGTGTGGTATCGATCGGCTCAAAACGAAGTGCTCGTAGCAATCTATCATTTTTCAAAGGCGCAAATTTTTGCTCAAGCGAATTATTATTGTCTGAAGCACTCATGTACAAATCTCCAAAACAGCACTATATGTCACCAAAGCGCATATAACACTGGATAAATTACGTTAAAGGAAAAAATAGCAAAGCGCTTGTTATCAAGATACTTATAGCTCTATAGATATTAATTTTTTTACATCGTCAATGCTAAGTTATCACGGTGTACCATGACGACACGTTCTTCATTGTTACCAAGGATACGATCGAACTGCTCAGTACGCTCACGAGCAACGCGGCAGGCATCGCGAGAAGAGAAGTTGACTTGACCAACGGCGATACGCTCACCAGTATCCTGATGGACGATTTCGACCACATCGCCTTCATCAAAATCCCCACGCACTTCAGACACGCCAACTGGCAATAAGCTTTTTTGATGTTCGACCACCGCTTTTGCTGCACCTGCATCAACAATTAAAGAGCCTGACATACGCAGATGCGCGGCAAGCCACTGTTTGCGAGCAATAATTTTGTCTTGATCATTGGTGGTCAATAAGGTACCAACTGCTTCGCCTGATACCACTCGAGTAATCACATCATCAATAGCGCCACTCACAATCACCGTCGGACAGCCACCCATAGCAGCAAGACGACCAGCACGAATTTTGGTCAACATACCACCACGACCCAACTTGCCACCATCACCTGCAATATCAAATAAATAATCAGCCATCGCACGCTCTTGACGGATCATTCTGGCATTAGGGTTGTGGCGTGGATTGTCAGTAAAGACACCTTCTTGATCAGTTAAGATAATGTACAAGTCGGCATTGACCATCGCCGCTGCCATCGCACCTAGAGTATCGTTGTCACCAAACTTAATCTCATCAATAGTAATGGTATCATTTTCATTAATGACCGGCAGCACACGCCATTCTAGTAGCTGCGTAAGCGCACCAGTAGTATTAAGATAGCGACTACGGTTAGACAAATCATCATGCGTCAGCAGTAACTGTGAGCTTTGAATACCGTGCTGAATCAATGCTGACCACCAAGTTTCAATCAAACCCATCTGTCCGACAGATGCACAAGCTTGTAATGCCGCCAGTTTTTTAGGACGCTCCTCAAGATTCATACGCACCACCCCTTCAGCAACAGCACCTGAAGATACGAGCAGCACCTCTACGCCTTGCTTATGGAGTTCAGCGATCTGCTTTGCCCATTCGTAAATGGCAGTTCGATCAAGCCCTCGACCATTATTGGTTAATAACGATGAGCCAATCTTGACAATAACGCGCTGAATATCAAAGTTACGAGCTTGCTCAACAAACCTTGCTTCTTCTATCGTGTTCTCTATGCCAACTGCCATATAAACTCCTGTTGCTATGGTAAATTAATCATGGGGATACATCTAAAAAATATGTGCAAAGACCAATCAGATTAAGGAGCGTAAAATACTTCGACGCCATCATCATCGTCATCGCTATCATCAAAATCGTCATCCGACAAATCCGTACCTTCACGCGCCGCTTTACGAGCAGCACGATACGCTTCACGCTGAGCTTCCGTATTTAGACGAACTTCTGCTTCTAGACGCTCAAATCGTGCTTTTTGTGCATCAGCAAAGATAGGATCTTCGATTTCACGTTCGCGTTCGCGTTCAATCTCATTCATCAAGTGGTACTTAATGGCATCAACGCCTTCACCTGTTAGAGTGGCGGTACGGAAAACGATACCTGTCCAGCCAAGCTCTGCCACAATATGGGTACAAAGCTCATTTAACTCTTCTTCAGGCACTTGATCGATTTTGTTTAATACCAAAATCTGTGGCAAATTGGCCAGTTCAGGTGAAAAACGCTCAAGCTCATTTAAGATAACGCGAGCGTTTTCGACCGGGTCGCTGCCATCGATAGGCTTGATATCAACCAAGTGTAACAGACGACGCGTACGAGCGACATGCTTTAAAAAGCGAATACCAAGTCCAGCACCTTCTGAGGCACCTTCGATCAAGCCTGGAATATCGGCCATAACAAAAGAGCGATGACGACCAATATCAACCACACCCAGATTAGGAACCAGCGTGGTAAATGGATAATCAGCTACTTTTGGTCTAGCAGCAGAGACTTGGCGGATAAAGGTCGATTTTCCTGCGTTAGGTAAACCAATTAAGCCAACATCAGCCACTACTTTTAGCTCAAACTTAAGAACTTTTAGCTCACCTTCAAAACCTGACGTCGCTTTACGCGGCGCTTGGTTGGTAGAGCTTTTGAAATGGGTATTACCCAAACCACCATCGCCGCCTTTGGCAATCAGTAAAGTCTGACCAATTTCAATCAAATCACCCAACACTTCATCTGTCTCGGTATCAACGACCGTCGTACCAATAGGCACTGGTAAGAAAAGATCATCAGAGCCTTTGCCTGAACAGTTTCTACTATGACCGTTCTCAGCACGCATAGCGTCATGACGACGGGTATAACGATAATCAACTAAGGTGTTGGTATTATCCTCTGCAATGACATAAACATCGCCGCCCTTGCCACCATCACCACCATCAGGACCACCGCGCGGGACATATTTTTCTCGGCGAAAACTGGCGATTCCGTTACCACCGTCACCTGCTTTTACCGTTACGACGGCTTCATCAATAAATCGCATCTTACTTTCCTTTATTTATACTCTAGTTTATAAGCTTAATGACAGTCATAGACTGCTTCTTTTGCCTATAGTTATCTTTTAAAAAAATGGCAGACTTTCGTCAATATTGCTCTACATCATTGCTTTATTTATGACAATAACACCCGATAACCAATCGGACTATCGGGTGCTGTAGATATTACCGCTAAAACCATATCCGTTTCTTTATATAACTAATGACCATCGCTCTGCTCTTTGAATCAAAGCATTATGACCGAGTCATTGCTGCTATACAAACGTATTAAGCTGGAATCTGCGCATAACTGATACCTGCCATTTGCGTTGCCAAACGTAATACTTGCGTACTATAACCCACTTCATTGTCATACCAGATATAAACGATAGCATGATTATCGGTCAAAATAGTCGCTTGGGCATCAACGATACCTACATGTGTATCACCGACAAAATCCGTTGATACCGCTTCTGTAGAATCCGTATAAGCAATTTGTGTTTGCCACTGGCTACTATTTGAAATTTTGCGCATAAATTCATTTAACGCGTCGGCACTAGCGGGCGCTGTTTTAAGATTTAGATTTAAAATCGCTAAGCTAACGTTTGGTGTCGGTACACGAATGGCATTACCCGTCAATTTACCGCTAAGCTCTGGTAGCGCTTTCCCAACTGCCTTTGCTGCACCAGTACTGGTGATAACCATGTTCAATACCGCACTACGACCACGGCGATCCGCTTTATGATAATTATCAATTAAATTTTGATCATTGGTAAACGAGTGAATGGTTTCAACGTGACCATTTTCGATACCATATTCATCATTTAATACTTTTAACGTCGGGGTAATTGCGTTAGTAGTACAGCTCGCCGCACTAACGATAGTGTCATCGCCGACCGTATCATTATTTACGCCATATACAACGTTTTTAATCTCACCGCCAGCAGGTGCCGTTAATAGCACTTTTTTCACACCAGTCGATTGTAAATGCTTACCAAGACCAGCTTCATCTTTCCAGATACCCGTATTATCAATGACCAATGCATCGTTAATACCATAAGCCGTATAATCAATCTCGCTTGGGTCTTTGGCATAGATAATTTGTACAAAGCGACCATTAATGATCAAACCATTGTTTTCATCATCAACAATCACGCCGCCTGCAAAACTACCGTGAATCGAATCGCGCTCTAGCAATGACGCACGCTTAGCCAAGTCGCCTGCTGCTGCGGGCCGTACTACGATGGCTTTTAGCTGCATGCCTTTTGCACTTGAGGCTTGCGATAACAATAAACGAGTTAGGATACGACCGATACGACCAAAACCATATAGCACCACATCTGCTGCGCCATTGATAGCCGCTTTAGTATTATCAACAGACTGTAATGCCGATTGAATATCACTGTCATTAGCGATTAGCTGACCAACATCAATACGGACGGCTGGCAGGTTTTTATTCTCTGCTAACACTTTAACCATCGCTAAAGTATCAGCGATATCAATCGCATGAGCACCTTGATCACGCAAAGCAACTTTTTGATGCAGTGCCAATATTTGACCCACGGAATTGCTATCTAGCGTATCACCAAATAAAGTCACTTGCACATCTTGCTCATTGTAGAGCTTGTTCAATAGCCCCATGAGCTCAATCGCTTGTTGCTCCTGGGTGTTATAGTTGCTCAAATGGTCTTGATGTAATTGGCGTAAGGTATCAGCGTTACTCACGAGAAACATCCTTATGGTCAGTATTGGGGAATCAGTAAAATAGGAAGAAATATTATTGAATAGGGTATATACAGTCTATGTACTCACTCAGATATGCTAACAGACGACTGCTGTCATCGATTATTGTCATAGGAGTCTGTAGATAAGCTAGATTTTAGCTTAAAACGCCTTATTTTGCTAGTGATAACAAATTTGTATGAGTCACAAGCTAGTTTATGACTACCGATTTAGCATAATAAAACGGGTTATTACGATAAAGGCAGCATATTATGCTGCCTTATTATCAATCCACTTAAACAATGCTAAATACAAGAGCCATGGTAAATAAAGGCAATATAAACCATTATCAGACTTTTATGGAATCAAATCCACCGTCTGCTTACTCTGCGACGTTAATTTAAATTCTTTCAAATCATAACCCTGTTGCTGGGCAATTTGACGGTATTTGGCATAAGTCTCTTGGCTTACGTTTGGCGAACGAGCCAGCAGCCATAAATACTTTTTATCAGGTGTACCAACCAGAGCAGTTTTATAATCAGGATCACGTGCCAATACCCAATAGTCAGCTCGCCCTACCGGTAACCAACGAATCCACGATGGCAAAAAGGTAACTTTTAGTTTGCTTCCTGTCGCATCAGCAGGTTTTGCTAAGCCTTCAGCAATAATGTTCGAGCCATCTTCAGCCTTACACTGATTGATAACTTTGATACCTGAACCATCAGTTTTTTCAACATAATTAGCCGTCACATCGCTGGCACAGTTGCGCTGAAAATACATCGGCAAACGACCGATCTCATACCAAGTACCAGCATATTTATTGAGATCAACGCTATCTACCGTAGTCGGTGTATTAGCAGATTTATGAATAATACTGCTAGGTTTAACCGTGAGCACCTCTGCCGTTGCGTTGGTCATGTGCTTGCTAGCAACCGCTTGAGCCATAGGCGGTGTCGCTGCATAAGCAGAAAATGCTGCTAACGGTATGATAATAGCTAAGGCTATTCCAGTATGCTTAATAAGACCATTCATAAATATACGCTCTGGTATCTCTGCAACGCTTGCTGCATTTTTAGGAGACATAATGTGAGGTGTCTCGACTATGGATTGCTCAAATTCTTTGAAGATACTTGTCTTAATACAATCAACTTCAGCTGTACTGGCGTTAAAGGTGCTGTTATCAATTAAATTAGAGTTAAGTACACTTACATGAGTTTTTTTGACACATTTATAATCAAAAAAGCTGGTTTGTTGTGACATATCTTGTGCCAGAGTTTCTAAATATTCTTCACTGAAACCTACATTATTATAGCTGGCGTCATTACTGGCACGGTCAATATTACCTGCTGGTGTTGCCTGATCTTTATTCATCTGATACTTAGGTAGCTGGTCAGTATGCGGTGATTGAGAACCAGCTGCCTCAGAATCAGACCATACTGACTTCGGTAACTTATTGGTTTTCATAGGGATACCATTTTATTAACAGTGATTATTAGGAGCGATCTATCTACTTATAGGCATTTATTCATACCATTGTTATTTATAAGAGCGGCACAAAATGATTTTCACCCACTGGCCCTACAACAAAAAATGAATGGAAGTTAAATTGGCTATTACTTTTAACATCATAGTCATTAAAAGTCTTAACAGTTAGTAAGTCTATAAAAGCTTGATTTAGCGCCCTTCGATAATTAATGATTCATAGTAATAGCAAATCCCTAACCAAAACAGTGTGGCAATGTAGGAAAACGCAACGGTTTGTAAGTAATTCTGTTTATAAGATATGCGAAGTTACATTTTTATTAACCGATAAAGAATATTCAAATCAATTACTTATCTAGTGCTATTTTTCCTCTGAGAATTTTTTTATTTGACCTATCGTACTCTGGTTTTAGCGGTATTCAAATGGCAGCTTGATGCCCAAAATTATTATAAAAATGCGGGTAACAATAGTACCAAAAACTATTTTAAAAACTGGCGAATTCCAGCAACAGCAACGCCTCCATGTAGCACGGCTTGTTTATACATCATAGGTGATAGTCCACCTAAGCCGATAACTGGCATATCCGCTAATTTTGCTAAATTTGACCACGCATCCCAACCTAATGCCGGTGTATCAGGATGGGTTTGGGTACACTCAACAGGTGCCAAGAAAATACCGATAACGGGTGGCAACTGCTGCTGTAATCGAATATACGCCAGTTGATTGGCAGCATTGATGCTATCTACATCATGACAACTAACGATTAATGGCAAGCTTGTAGACAAGGCAGAGTACGACATGGGCTCCTTAGCTACTCCGCTTGACCATTGCATAAGCTGTGTCTGTGTTAAATGACTTGCTATTATTTGATTATTTGCTTCTACATTGTCTGTTTTGTCGATATCTAAGTGGTCAGGAGTAATCGCTTGAATATCAGGACGTAGTTGTAATAGCTGCTTGATACTGTTTTCTGTCCCTGCTGTTTTTGTCCGTATATAAACCCAAGCGCCAGCCGTTATATGCTCATGATGATACTGTAACCATGCTGCCATAGGATTAGAGGCAGCATCAAAATGCGATAATGGATAAGTAACTGTTATCTGCATAGGCAGCTGTAACCATGCAAGGATTGTCTTATTGGCAGCAGGCAAGTCATAATGTCCTGCTAGCAGCTCGGCCTTCTCTACCCATGTCAGCTTTTGACCTTCTAGACCATAGCTTAGGTTTTTATATTGTGCATATTGTTGTGCAGTCACTTCAATACGGTAAACTTGTAAGCAGACCTGCTTATCACCATAATCATGATGCAATCGACCGAGTTTAACTGCCGTATTATTAGCAATACTGATGCCTGTCTCTTCGGCAACTTCTCGTATCAGTGCTTGTTTTGCTGTTTCATGAGCGTCTATCTTTCCGCCTACAAACTCATAGCGGTTCCCTTGGTGTTGAGAAGCCGCCCTAAATCCTAGTAAATATTGATCCTTATAATGAATAACGGCAACCGCTACATTGACTGTCGTTATTGAAGTGTCTTTTATAGAGTTACTTTGTTCAACTGTCATCCTATTTTCCTTTAATGCTACTAAGATTGATGGCTAAAATTGTTTGAATGAAAAAAAACGGTTAGATAAGTTTACATAATCGCTGTTATTTATTTTATAAATTTGCTTGCAAAATTATTCAATCTAAATGATAATTATTATCGTTAATAAATTATATTCTATTAGTATTTATTGTTTTGAATATTTGCTACTTTGCTATCAAAAGGAATTTACCATGAGTCTTGTAATCTCTCGTCATTTGAACTTCCGTGAAAACCGTCTGCCTACTTTGCAATCACAGCACTTGTTTGCTTTGACTAAAGAAGTACGTATTGAACATGAAGGCGAAGAATATCGCCTACGCTTAACACGTAATAATCGATTAATTTTAACCAAGTAAATTCTCTTAATGCTCATAAAAAAACGCCTTTTCATAAAGGCGTTTTTTATTTGATCAAATATCGATAATGGATTAATTTATAAATAGTTATTTCCAGTCAACCAATCTGCCAATCTGCCAATCTGCCAATCTGCCAATCTGCCAAAATCACAGCAAATATGAGGGTAGATATCTAAGTACAATCTTTAGAACTGCCAACTATAAACCACATCCACGGCATTTTCTGCTGCTGACGTTGCCTCTACATAGATACGGCGGGTCAACTGGTAACGTATCGACAAGCTGTTCTGCGCATTAAAAACGCCCACACCATAGCGGATATATAAGTCAGGGGTCACATAACCGGTGACATTGACGTTGGTATCTTCACTGCTGCCCGAAGCATCAACCGTTAAGCTTTGGAAACCAAACGCTTGACCGATTTGATTGGTCAAATTACGTGTGCCGCTCAGCCCAAAGCTCAGTCCAGCGGCCGCTAAGTTATTGGTGACTTGAGATTTAAAGCCTTGCTCACTGATTTGAGTAGCACTTTGATTATTAATACGACCCGTGACCAAGGCATTCATCGCTTGCTGCTGCGTAAGCCCCGCATTATTGAAAACGATAATATTAGGGCTTTCAGTATTACCTTTGACACGGACACCGACTGTTTTACCATTAATATTTTTGACCGCTTCGATACTTAAACTCGGTTTCATCACATCGCCGTTGAAGCGCACTTGACCATAGTTAAGCTCTAGGTTTTGACCAAAAGCATTAATATTGGTACGACGTGAGACCTGTACCACCCCTTTTGCACGCATGATGCCTGTACCACTTTGCGTGACATGAATGGCACCTGCTAGAGGAATCACGGCACCAAAACCACGGAAGTTAATGTCATTACCCAAATCGATACCGATATCAGCATTGATTGACCAAGGTTTAGAGATAGCTAAAACCTCATCAATATTGCCGATAAGACGACGATCAAGTACGACAGCGTCTTCAGTCTGAGTAATAATATCTTCACTGGCCTCTGGCGGACGAATGGTCGCTGATGGCACACTGACTGCCCCAGTGATATTGACGTAGCGATCGGAAGGACGCACGATAATATCGATATCAGGGTCAACACTCGCCACCAATAATGGCGGCTGGGTCAATATCAAACCTTTACCATCTATACTCAGCTTAGCCTGTAACTTTTGCTGCCAATTGACAGTACCAGCAACCGTCCCTTTCCCTGTACCACTATTGAACCTACCATCGATCGTTGCTTGAGTTCCACGGATTTTGGCAGTGGCATTCACTTTGGTCAAATTGACCGGCAAATCAAGCATCGCCATTCGACCATTCGCTAACTTCACATCGCCATAAAACTGTGGCTTATCCAGTGTGCCGCCCAAGCCACCTGCCATAGTGATGTTGCCTTCGAGCACGCGCATACCAGGGAAGAAAGGTTTAAAAACAGCCAAATTAAGCTCATTGAGCACCAACGCACCTGATATAGGTTTGGGCGTCTTATATGGATCGACGATCACTTCTGCATAACCACGAGCACCTTCACCCGTATTGATATCTGAGCGTATTTTTAGACCATTTGGTACAGATACAGCAATGAGCGAGATACGCTTGTAAGGTAAGGTGACAGGCAAGCTATCACCATCTTGAATCAAGCCAATTTTACCGTTGTCAGAATACAGCGTGGTATTAATCGTTGGTGGACGACCACGTTGCCAGCCAACAATCGCTTTACCGTTAATCTTGCCATGCCAATCGATATCTTTTGGTAAAAACGCTGAAAATAGTGAGGTGTCTATTTTTTGTATCGCCAAATCAACTTGACCACTGGCAGCTGAAGCAATGAGGTTTTCACGTAAGCAGAGCTTTCCTGTTTGATCAGTCGCCTGCCAACAATGTGCCGCCAGCTGTACTTTTAGCTCTGTGCTATTTTTACCTTGCTTCTTAGGCAAATTAACAATCAGCTGCGCTGGCTGCAATTGGTTTAAGGTTGCATATTTGGACTTAACTTGACCCTTGCCAATAACACCTGACCAGCTGAGCTTATCTCGATTAAAGCCACCCTTAAGCCTTGCTGAGATACTGAGCTTCTCATTAAGCAGATCAAAATCAACTATGTGAGCTTGTTCAGTACCATTAAAGGTTGCATTAAAGTTTTTAAAATTTTGCCCCCCCGCTTCTAAGCCTTCGGCAGTGATAATAAACTGGCTTGGACTGTTTGCCAAGTTAACCAGTTTACCGCGTATACGACCTTGACGTAATATAAAGCCTGGTAGCGTAATACGCTCACCAACCAAATCAACATAAATCGTCGGCAATGCTTGTCCTGCTGGCTGTGACAAGGTAGCACCGCCAGAGACTTTACCACCAAGCTTGTCTGAGAGCTGATCAAGGCTTGTGATATTGATTTTGGCTTGTAGCTGCTTAGCATTACCATTAGCGGTGATGTAATTATTACCCCAACGCAGTACCAAATTATTGGCATTTAAGCTTTCGATCAAAGCGTTCACTTGCTTATATTGTGCCTGCGCATCTTGCTTCTGCAAACGTTGGAAATAGCTTGCCAAGTCTTTTGGTAGATGTAGTTTGGCTATCAAGCTGCCTTTGGCGCTAAGTGGTTGACCCTTTAACATCCCATTCAAATTCACTTGCTTGATATTAATCATCTGTTGGGTATCGCTCCAACGTCCACTAGTATCAATAGTGCCGGTAATCGTACTCGGTATGTCCTTGAAGAAATAACCTAAATTAAAGCGATCCATGACCGCATCAACATCCCAAGTAAGACCTTGGCGCACATCAACGGTGCCTTTAGCATCAATACTGCCTGCTGCGCCCACATGTCGGAAACGCTTGATGCGAATGAGCTGTGCATTACCACTGGCATCAATAGTCAGTTTACCTGCTGGCAATTGCTCAGCGTCTAAGACACCATCAAAGTTTACGACGAAGTTTTTCAGTGCGCCTTTTGCCTTAGCATTATTCTTTGGCGGACTTTGCCACTCGCCAGTGGTTTTTAAATCACCAGTAATAATGGCGGCATTATTGGGCAAGAAATAACCCAAATTAAACTTATCAAAGCGCCCATCTAGCGTCCAACCGATATTCTTTCTTAGGTCGATGACACCCTTAGCTTTGACCGCACCTGCTTCGCCATTATAATTTAACTTGCGAACACTGATCAGATTTGGCGTACCAGCGGCATCGATTGATAAGCGACCTTTTGGTACATCAGCCGTGTCAATTTGACCATCAAAACGCGCATCAAAGACCGATAGCTTACCGCCGATAATATCAACACTGGCATCGCCGCCACCAGTAATGCCGATAGCACGACCTTTTTGCGTGGCATCCAACTGCGCCTGCAAAGCGGTATTATTGAAACTAATAATATGCCGCTGACCTTTGACACGGTTTTTAGTGATATTCAGCAATCGTCCGCGGGCAATGATACGCCCAGTTAGGCGCTCAAGCGGTATATCACTGCGGTATTGCTTGGGCAATAAGCCATTAGTACGTGCATCAATCTGCCAAGTAAGCGGACGTTTTTTAGTGGCTAATTGAATCTGACCTGTCCCTGACAAATCGCCCACTACGCCTTTATAGTTTAGGCGGTTGATATCAATGATATTGCCAGCCTTACGAAGCCTGACATCGTAATTACCTTTAGGCGCTGCATTCAGCTCATTAATAATGGCTTTGCCATCGACAGAAAGATTTGAGCCGCGAACAATCACCTTTGCTTGCCCACTAGGGCTATTGATGTTGCCAATATTAGGGATATTTTTACGCACAAGGTTCTGCCATTTTGCATCAATATACAAAGGGGCGACTTGTTTAGATTTGACTGAGGTTTTTCCACGGACAATATTGGCATTGACTTGCTCACCATCACGCTGACGTAATGCGGCATCCATTTCCATATTACCGGCAGTATTTTTATGCTGATAATGAACGGATAAGCGACCATTTAACTTTTGCGGGGCATATACTTTAAAGTCCGCATATTGTTTAGGAATGACACGACGTACATCAAAATTACTGCCGCTCGCTCTTATCTTTACATCAAAGCTGCTGTTCCAATCCAAGATACCTTGCAATATCAAGTTGCCAGCGGCCACATCTGCATCTAGGCGATCAACACGTAGCTGACGATTGGCAAGAATAGCGCGTCCTTGGTAATGTCCTGAAGGAATGTCTTTAGCGGTCAATTCAGTGTTGATACGTAGGCGTATCTCTGAGATCACACCTGATGCAGTCGCGATGCCACTCTTTAAGTGAATGTTTTGACTGTCCGCATAAGGAACCAGAATGTCATCCCATTCAAGTTTTGCTTGAAACGGTGCATCAGGATCCAATCCCTGCACCACAAAGTCGCCACTAACTGCACTATCATTGTAGCGGCTACTAACCTTGCCAACAGTGCGCTTTAACGTGCCTGTTGCGGTGATATTCAAGGGATCAATATAGGCTTTTTCTAAAGCACTGACCTCTACAATGGCACTCAAATCTAAAGGATAGTCGCCTTGCAAATCGGCATGACCCTCTAATGCACTGACTTTAACAATATCGCCATATTGCAAACTACCGCGACCCACCGTCACCATACTGCCAACCCACGTCAAATCGCGGGCTTCAATATCATGCACAACAATGGGGTCACGAGTTACTTGCTTATAAATGATGGTTTTTACTTTTGCATAATCAAAACGTAGATTAACCGGTAAGCTTAAGGTTCTATAATCGAATGCCTCACCTGTTGGCGGTTTTTTATTGATAATTTCAATGGTTTGTATATCCGCATCACGCAAATGTACTTCTTTGGCAAAGACGGCGCGCCAGCCTATTTTAACGTAAGCTTTATCTACCAATATCTCAAGATCTTCATTGGCAACAATATCGATATCAGTGAGCCATAGACCATCGCGCAGATTGCCGCTACCGTATTTGAACTCAATACCTGTTTCTGCACTGATTTTCTCTAAGATAAACTTAGTGCCTGACTCAGTACCCGCCGCATATAAGAAGATAGCAAACATAATCGCTAGCACGATAAGAATCAGTACCAGCAATTTGAGCACAAAAGACAACGGATACCAACGTCTTACGGCGCGGGCATCTCGTTGTGCTGGATCTTCATCTAATGGCTTATTAGGCAGGGTATTTTTGGTCGACATGACACTCAACTACGTTAAAGAACGATTACCAGCAATCGCTAGAATAATAAAAAGACAACGGTTTTGTTTATATACTTTTATAAAGGAGAGCCAATAAACAGATGCAATCTCACTGGAATACTCTCTTCTGTCACACCAGCTGCAACATCGACGCGCACCACGCCAACAGGTGACGCCCAGCGGATACCAACGCCGACACCAACTTTGGTATCTGTCTCAAAATCTTTGTCATAAGCATTACCAATGTCAGTAAAAACAGCACCGCGAAAGCCGGGTTTAAACTCATAGTTATATTCTGCACTACCAACCGCGAGGATTTGTCCACCAGTCAGATAGCCTTTATCTAGTGGCGATAAGCTTTCATAGTCATAACCACGGATACTTTGGTCACCACCAGCAAAGAAGCGCAGCTTATAAGGCACCTCATCAAAGTCATCTGCCCAAATATAACCAGTATTGATACTGCCAAGCACTTGATGCTTGTCATCAGCACCAAAGCTATAAATACCGCTGACGCCAGCGCGAGCAATTGCTAGATTGGTATCGCTAAGCGCTTTATCAGCACCCGCTTCAATCGAATAGTATTGGCGGATACCGCTAGTGGGATTGGTGACACTATCTACATCTGTCTTACTGATGCCATAACCAAGTAATAATGCTTGCTGTCTAGGCTCTGAAGACGTAAAGCGAATAGGAAGATCGTTTAACTGCGCTTCATCATCAATACCCGTTTCTAACTCATCTAAACGGTAGCGCAGAGAGTAGCTGCGATTCCAACCCGTTTCACGGCGGATATTACGCGCTAGCGACCCTTTTAGGGTTTTGGTAGACAAATCAAAATTGCCTTCACCTTGATTAATCGCCTCTTCTTCATAAGTTAAACTTGCTTCAAGCTTGTCATTCAAAGGGTGCTTCCAAGGCCTGCTAGCATAGACACCGACATTTTTAGTGATTCTCGAAACTTCTGTCTCAAGTCCTGCCTGATAGCCTTTACGATTGAGCAGATTATAATCTATTTTCGCGGTTGCGCGGACACCAGTATCGGTACCATAACCAATACCCACCTGAGCATCACGCGGTTTATTCGCTGCCACAAACACGTATAGGGGTACTTTCTTACTCTCTAACACTTCTTGAGGTGTTTTACGCCCTGCCAATGTTGGTGGTACGAAGTTCTCATCCGCCAATATACTTTTCTCATCCGGGAATATCTTTTGTGCAATGTCACTGATAGCATCACTGATTTTACCTAAAATACTGTTTGAATCTTGGTCTTTTTCATCCAATACCCGATCATTTGGCAGACGGCTTAAGCGTTCTGCTTTTTGCTTAATGGCCTGCAGCTTCTCAAGCGTCTCTTCATCGGCTTCAAATTCGATAGCAGCAATGTCAGCCGCATTTACTTTCTCTCCGCTATTGGCATAAAGCTCGCCGTCATTACTAACACCTTCTATTTGGCGCGCATTAACATCAGAAGCATTGTTTACTTCGTCATCCATTGTTTCAATAAAATTGTCTACATTTGGTGAGTTATCAAAGGCCAAAGTAGCACTTTGTGTGCGCTCATCTGGCGGCAAAATCGACTCAACGTTGATGGTATTAAAATAACGGGTCGCCGATAAATCGTTACTAAATTTGGTGACAGCGGGACGATAAAAAGGATCGCCTTCTTTAAAGTCGAATAACTGCCTTAACAGTGACAATTCAACGGGCAGTTTTGCAGGATCACGGGTCAGTGTCCCTGATTCTCTATCATAAGTAAAAAATACCACTTCATCAAACTCATAGCGATCGCCAGTATTGTAAACCAGTGAAACATCTGCTGTGTTATCAGGCAAGATAATATCGACGGATTTATTTAACCAATATTGATCAAAGTAACCGTAAGTATTACTGAGCGACTCAAGGGCAGATTTACTGTCTTTATAGACGCGGTGGTTAAAGATATCGCCTTCTTTTGGTGGCAGATCTTTTTCAAGCTCAACAAATTCTTTTTGCTCACTGCCTGCACCGCGAATGTCGACAATCCGGCTATCGACACGTACGGGCTCACCCAGCTTTTCAATGACGACGTCGATCGTGTCTGTATAAGGCTGGCTTAGACGCAAAGTCACATCATAGTAACCAACTGCTTTTGCGGCATCTAATGCGGTTTGGCGTAAACGCGGTAAAGCTGCTGTAAAGTCAACGACAGACTGCACAGTGGTATCATCAAGCGCCGCCTTAATATTCTTAATAGGCTGCACATCGTCATCAGCTTTGACTAGTATCGGCTTGGTATTGACAGCATTGCTATTGTTAGCTGCGACTTGTTGTAAGTAAATCGTAGTATCTACATGTGGTAGCGCCAGTGAGCCTGAATTAAACAATCGATTATAGAGACGCTTGACAATATTGCCTTTGTTGCGCGCCATTGGACTCGGCGTTTTGGCTTGCTCGATACTTTCGCTAACGGCTTCGGTATCGTTTTGATAATCTGGCAAATAGTCATCAGGATTGATCGAGTTTTCTGTATTCTTTGATTGATTGACGTTGGCTAAAATATCGTTATCCATCACTTCACTGGCATTACCACTGCTGACAGCATCGCTAACCGTAATAGGACGCGCCATGATCTCTGCTCGCTCAGCAATGCTTTCATTGATGCCTAATGTATCTAAATTACTGGGTATCGGCAGATTGGTCGCGTCTAATTCCACATCCAACCCAATCGGCGGCGTACGATCGTCTAAAGTGGCGACAGGTGCATCAAAACCACTATTATTACTAGTGCCAATATTACTAGTGCCAATCCTATCGATATCTTGCGCGTTTTGTCTGTCCATCGCCGCAAGCTCACGATCAATCTCTTCAGGCGTCATCATCTGATAGCCCTGCTGCTGTATCGCTGCTGCTTGCTGCTCTAGATCTTGATTTGTATCAAAATTTTGCGCATCATCGAAATCATTATTAAAGCTATTGGCATTTTCTGGAATAACATTACTGTTAGTCTTGCCAGCTGAATTTTTCGCGTTTGGATTCTTAATACCTAGCGTTTGCTTACTATAGTCATCCAATACCGATTGCTCGATAATACCTTGCTCGACCGCTTTTTTTAGGCGCAGCGCATCTAACGCCATATCCAGCTGACGGTCATCATCAGAAATCGCCGCTTTGGCGGTTTTCGGTGACGCTGCTGTAGCATTTTTTGCTGTTATCTGGCTGCTTATAGCGCTATTATTTGAATCAGTAGTAGCGGCAAAAGCTGCAGGGGCAAGACTACAGCCAAAACCGACCAAGCTGGTGGTCAATGCACTAAAAAGCGCTGTGCGGGTAAAATAAAGACGCGGAGTGTCGTTAGCACTAATAGCAGCGCTAGATTTGATTGAACTATTTTGGCAACCTAAGAGGTCAGGCAACTTAACAGGTACGTTATGCACTGGTGTTGAAGGCTGATGTTTCATATTCATTCCTATTCCCTCACGCAGTGCAAGGTTGCTGACGCTGACGACTGCTAAGTCTTAGCGGTAAATACAGTGATGACAACAATTATAATGAGCTAAAACAATTTTTTAACTTGCAGCTTTACTTTTTGTCTGACGATTTAGCCTACGATTGAAGCATTAATATGTAATTAGTATATAAAAAATTACTTACATCAGACCATTTAAGCATCGGCATCAGACCATTTAAGCATCGGCAAACCTTTGCTATTGGCCACTTTATTAGGATTTAGTCGGCTAAAATTTACAAATCATAACTTAGTTAATTATGAAATCATAGCATTGGACGTATGTATTTTTGCCAAAGCCTTGCTATTATACGGCTTAACATTGATAAAACCTATGCCATATTTAGTTAAGTTTTTGATAGCGTTGATAATTACCCTAGTATTAATGACTATCTTCTCCGTCTTGCTTCACTTTTACTTGTCTTGACCCATTTGCAGGAATTTCCATGGCCAATCAGTTTCAGTTATTTAAGCGTCGCCGTTTTAGCGCCATGTTTTTTACCCAATTTTTGGGAGCGTTTAATGACAATATTTTTAAGCAAGCGCTGATATTAGTCTTGACCTACACGGCGGCGAGCCAGCTTGGCGTTGAGGTCAGTATTTTAAATAACTTGGCGGCCATGTTATTTATTTTGCCGTATTTTCTATTTTCGGCGCTGGCAGGGCAAATCGCTGACAAGTTTGAAAAGTCTAAATTGACCCGCTTAACCAAGCTGCTTGAGCTGTCCATTATGGTGATTGCGGCAGTGGGTTTTGTATTTGAGTGGTATGCACTCTTATTTGTCGCGTTGTTTTTAATGGGCACACAATCTACCTTTTTTGGGCCTATCAAATATGCCTACTTGCCACAAGCGATGCAAGAAAATGAATTGGTCGGTGCCAATGGTCTGTTTCAAATGGGTACGTCATTAGCGATATTACTTGGTATGATTATCGCTGGCGTCTTAACCCAAGTGCCACAGCCGCTATATTGGATTAGTCTAACCGTAATAGTCGTTGCGATATTAGGTTATTTCGCCGCCCGATCTATACCCACCATGCCAGCGATGCAGCCTGATTTGAAGATTAATTGGAATATCTTTACCACCAGTGTCTCAACGGTACGTTATTTATATTCCTTACGGTTTTTGTTCTTCGTTATCTTGGGCAACAGCTGGTTTTGGTTTTATGGCGCGACTTTTTTGACCCAAACACCTGAATTCAGCAAAGTCATTCTTCATGGCGATGAATCAGTGGTAATTTTCCTGCTGACTTTATTCTCAGTCGGTGTCTCTATCGGTTCATTATTATGCAAAAGGCTTACCAAGAATCAGGTCAGCTTACGTTTATTACCCTTTGGTATCGCTGGTTTGAGTATCTTTGCTATCGACTTGTATTTTTCGCTATCAGGATTGTCGATTGATGGGAATACTGAGACGTTAATCGGAGTGAGCGGATTATTCGCTATTTCTGGTAGCTGGCGCGTCTTCGTCGATTTATTCTTTTTGGGCTTTAGTGGCGGCTTATATATTGTCCCTTTATATGCATCTATGCAGGCTTACGCACCCAAAAGCCATCGTGCACGTATTGTTGGTGCCAATAATATTTTCAATGCCATATTTATGGTTGGCTCAGCGATTTTTTCTATCGTGGTATTAAATAGCTTAGGCATGTCACTACCGCAGTTATTCCTTGTTACAGGCTTGCTTAATATTGCCTTTGGGGTATTTTTATATACCAAGCTGAACAAACATATTAAACATGCCATCATACAAACTCATGATGATCAGCTAAACAGACATGATTAAAGGGTTTGATAATTTGAATCAACAGCATTAATGACAACTGTTATTATAAATCGATTGCTGAACGCCTCATTATTATGATGCCGACCATTGATGTTGTTTGCTATAGTAAGCGCTAAGATTGAGTAGTAGTCGCTGCAACGCTTTAAAAATTCATAGCAACACGTTATTCATAATAAATAATGCCATCAGGAGTGAATCATGGCTTTGCGTTCCTTATCTAAAATCGATCAATTACTGCTTGGGGTAGACAAGGCATTGCGAGCGGTCGTACCGCATTCCAATCCGAGTACTCGCCCTCTGCCTGTGAGTAGTGATGAGATTCCTGAGCTGAGTATTACAGAATCGCGGCACGTTGCAGGGCTGATGCGTATCAATCATACCGGAGAAGTATGTGCGCAAGGGCTGTATCATGGACAAGCATTTACGGCAAAAGATAATAATGTCAAACAAGCCATGCAGCAATCTGCTGAAGAAGAAGTCGACCATCTGGTCTGGTGTGAGACGCGTCTAAGCGAGCTTGGTAGTCATCCAAGTGTGTTTACACCTTTATGGTATGGCATGTCTTTTGGTCTCGGCGCAGTAGCAGGCGCCATCTCTAACGAGTTTAGTTTGGGGTTTGTCGCTGAAACAGAAGCACAAGTTAGCGAACATCTGCAAGATCATATTGGACAATTACCACCGCAAGATCAGCGCTCAAAAGAGATATTGGCACAAATGGATAGCGAGGAATTACACCATCGTGAGTTGGCACTTGCCAATGGTGGCGCTGCATTGTCGCCACTCATGCGTCATACCATGCGCTGGATGGCAAACCGCATGAAAGCCACGGCTTATCATTTTTGATTGATTTACTTTGACAAACACAGGGCAGCAAAAAATGCCTCAGTAATGACTTTTAACACTCCTACTACTGTTTGTATTGAGATTAATTTGCTAGGGTATAAAAAATTGTACGATTTTGCCGTAGCTATATGAGTACAACGTCAATGTCTAGCAGATATCAAGCAGCTATTAAGCAATGGATTTATCAATAACGACCAAATAGACAAAACAACGATTAAATAAGGTAACTATCTTTATGAACGCCATCAGTCAACCGACCCACTCTCAAAAATCGCCTGAGTTTGCGACTTTAACCGCATTGGCCGCAGCTTGTGCCATGATGCTATCTGCGCCTGTGAATGCTGCCGAAGTTGATGCTTCAGCGACTGCAACTACTTCTGTACCGAGCGCGATTGACTCAAGCAAACGAGTGATTCGTCTTGCTAGACCTAATGTAGCTGTCAGTGCTACTCAGGCAGCAATCACTGCTCAACCAGAAGTAGCAACAAGTACTGCAGCACAAGTGAGTGCTCAAGCAAATATCAACGCTAATCAACAAAGCAGTGCCCAAGTTACTAATACTCAAATAAACAATACACAGCCCACTCGTGCGCCTCAAAATACTATTCAAAATCAAGTCATCCAAACCAATCAGAATACTGAGCTTACAGGGACGACACGGGTTTATGAGCGTGGACCGATGGTTGCAACGGGTATCGATTTACGTGGTGGTCAGCTGTCAAACATTCCAACGCCGCAAGTGCAACTTTCAGACATCAGCTTTGTACCTACCATCTTGATAGCGCAGCAAACCGGTCTTGGTACAGACAAATTGGATGTCAGTCTACTCGATGATTTTATTAAAGACACATCACCATATGCACGCCATTATCCACCAAACTTCCCTAACCGCACCCAGCGTCATTATGCTCGTGAAAAAATCAAAGTACTAACTGACTGGATTGAGCCTTATGCCAAATCGCCTAAGGCTTCTTACGATGTGTTACTGCGTGCTGCTAAGCTAAATGGTATGGGACGTAACTTAGACTTAGGGTCAGAATATACGGTACGTGGTGGGCAATATATTGATCGTGCCATCAAAATCAAACCGGATAGCGGCGAAGCCAACTTTATATATGGCATGATGCTCTCAGAAGGCGGTGGTTTTAAAGAAGGTCAAAAGTATCTTGATCAAGCGGTTAGCTTAGGTTATACCGAAGCAGAGCAAAGCTTGGCACAATCGGATGTTTTGAGTGATCGCCGTGAAAAAGCGCTAGAGCGTTTGCGTCGTTTAGAGCAGAAAGTCCCAGACAATACGGTTATCCGTCAGCAAATCAAGCTAATCGAAGATGGTAAGTTTTATATTTGGGATATACCAGCATCAAATATTAAACCAAATATGTAAATCAAAACCTTATAAAGATGATGTATGACAAATACGTCATCAATATTAGATAAACATAGTTAAAAATTAAAAATCTAGCGCCTTTTTTTATATTGAGAAATTAACAATATAGAACTAAGGCGCTTTTTTGCACCCAATATAAACGCACATTATAAATGTCAAATAAAATTTCATCCCGCTCTTACATTTACTTTTATTTGAAGCGCTGTCTTTCTTTATTATTCTATCTTTTCAGTAGTGCTATTTTCTCCAGCGTCGTATCCAGTAAATTTAGCAAAATTTGAATATAAGACGATAAATACGATAGTCGAAGCACCAAACTTCCGCTACACTCATCCTAATATAATTGCTATTTTATAATACATGCCTGTCCATTATTCACTGGAATTACCTATGATTTTCGCTGACCCTGTCAATAATGCGCCGACAGCTATTCATAAAAATAAGATGCCTTTAGCTGTATTGGCACTGCTATCAGCTATGGCAATATTACCTGCCTGTAGCACTGTCTCTGTCAATAGACAGGCCTCTGCCAAGACGATTTCGGCGCAGCGAGGTAATATTGTCACTGATAACAAGCTCAGTAGTGATACCGCATCATTATTATTGTCAGCAGGGCTCAATGAGCAAGCCTGTATGCAGCAGTTTGAGCTTTGCTTAACACAGCTTGCTGATAGCATGCTTAATAGGCACTATCGCCCAGCACTGGCCGCCTTTTCAGAGTTACACTATGCAAAAGCGCGCCAACTCGCTACCTCAAAGAGCTGTAGCAATGCGCTTGCCCGTCCGCCACTTGATCCCTATTATGCCAATGCACCTTTGGATGATGCTGAAGCTAAAGCGCAGCAGAGCAAAACCGAGATATGTTTAATCGACTATCAAGAGCGTCTCTTTGATGCCATCAAATCCAGCTATACCTACTTATTCTATGACAGCTTAGAGCATGATTTTGAAGGAGCCGATGAAAAAGTAAGTGGCGGGCGGGCAAAAAATCGTATCCCAAGCGATATCGATATCCAAACTCAAGATATCTATAATGCCGCGAGCAACGATGTTATTACTCAGCTTTATCAATCAACAGGCGACATGAACCAATTGATGCGCAATGTAAAAGTAGAGCATCTTGCCACGACCACTAATACCAGCAGGCATGATAGTAGTGAGCTTGCCGTCAATGCAGCCATTGCCAATAGTTCACCCGTCAAAGGACAGCCGACCGATCAAGTCAAAGTAATGAAGGTGCAAGTAGACAACTATCATCTAAACGTCTATTTGCCAAATGAAAACAACTATCTTAAAAATGCCAATGAGAAAAATTCTGCGCTAGCAGACTTAGTATCTACTTATGAGCTGCGCTTGTCGGGGCTAAACTCCATTAGCAAGCGACCGGGTTTAGGTATCAGTTTGGTAGCGTCATTGGACGATCGCTATACCACTACTATTCGTCAATTATTACTCTCTTCGCTCTCAGGTCAAATCGGTCAAGAAGCTGCTAATGGCAGACTTGGCAACAATAGCGCAAGCAACGCTGCAAAAATTGCTCAAGAAGAAGATGCCAGCTCACGCATTTATCCTACTGGGCATCTATTGATGACAGGACTGATTAAACCTACGGGCACTAGCGTACTCGACACCCTAAGTAGTGAGCAGCTAGATATCCATTTATATAACCCTTACCGCAGCGAGAGCGCCTCTATCTTAGGCGATGACTATCCACTGGCCGCCAACTTCTCTGCCGGTTATGGACTCTGGTTAGCAGAAAATCAGCTCGATGGTGTCGGCTATCTAAACCTTATTACCCGTCAAAAAGAAGCCAGTTTACCCAAACTTTTTATGCTTGAGCCCTACGACCCTAATAAACGTGTGATTATCATGCTGCATGGTCTTGCATCAAGTCCGGCAACGTGGGTCAATTTGACCAACGATATTTTTAATGATGATAAATTACGTAATAACTATCAGGTATGGCAAATCTTTTATCCGACCAATCTGCCTATTTTAGAAAATCGCTATCAAATCCAAAAATTAATCACTGCCACTTATCAGCAAACAGACCCTGCAGGGGAAAATCTTGCCAGTAAGAACAGCGTCATTATTAGCCATAGCATGGGCGGCATCATTGCTCGCATGATGTTATCTGATGATAATTTGGCGAATAATCTGGATGCATTAGACGATAACAGTTTATTAGCCAACAGCAGCCAGCGTCAGGTTGACGCCATGCTCAAGCAAGCACTTACCAATAAAGAGCTACGCAACCGTTTTGAATTAAAGGCGCTACCGCAAGTTGATACGGCAGTCTTTTTATCTTCACCATTCCAAGGTACTGACTATGCCGATCGCTGGTTTACCCGTGCGTTACGCCGCATTATTTATTTGCCGGTGGGCTTAGTAAAAACCGTTACGGACAATTTGGCAACCATTGCTATAAAAGGCGACTTGGCGAATAACCCTTTAGGGGCGTTATACCTGCAAAATGGTGCCAGTCAATTGAGTGACAAATCCTCCTTTATTCAATTAACCAAAGACATTAGCATCAACAAACGTGTTACTTATCATTCGATTATTGCCAATAACGATTCTGATATCACAAGAGGTCTGGCTGCAATGCAACCGGAAGGCGTCAAACTTGATTTGTCACAAGCAGTCATAGAAGATGACGATAGCGTAATTGAGACTGTCGATACCAGTAGTACCAGCAATGTAGAAAACTCAGATAATTTAAACGTTTCAGCTGCTGTAGTTGATGGAGAGACTGCAAAAGATGTGACTGCTAAGACAGATACCTTGCCACCTGAAGCACTGGTTGCTGCTGTTATCGTCAATGAAGAGATTAGCCAAGCATTAACTGAGCGTCTGTCAGATGGTATCGTACCCTATACCAGTGCGCATCTTGATGGTGCAGCGTCTGAGACTGTGATCAATGGCGGTCATAGTATCCAAGAAAATCCACAAACCATTCTGACTTTGCGACGTATATTGCATAAACAATTACAGCAATAGCTCAAATTGAATGACAGGTTGGTTATTTTCACAGTAGATTTTTTACAATAGATAGCCAAAAAATATTATTAAAAGGTATTGTTTTATATTACTGTTCTGTATCTATTGATAACCTTACTTAAACAATAGCCATAGCTTGAAAAACACTATATTACATTGTTAATCATTTATGACCAATAGGTGCGTGATATGGCTGGATAGCAACTTGCGCGTAAGCAGACTCAGGCGCATAATGCTGAAATAGAAAATATTTTAATAATGCCATAAGAGACATATCTTATAGTTTATAAGGACATAAATTATTTACTTTAACTAAATAGTAGTGCTTAAATTATCATAGATAAGGTGTTGTCTAAATGACAACGATAGCCAGTTTACATTGACTATTGTTCGTAACACTTCTTATCCTACTGACATCCGTATCGACGGACAGCTACGAACAATGATTTCAGCGTAACATGGAAGCAAGCGCTATTCAGCTACAATATAAGGGTAACCGCTTATGTTCGCTACATTTATGATTGACCAGCTTGATGCGCTGATGCTTGCGCGTATCCAGTTCGCTTTTGTTATTTCATGGCACATTGTTTTTCCAGCTTTTTCAATCGGACTTGCCAGCTTCTTGACCGTTTTAGAGTTTCGCTGGTTAAAAACTGGTGAGCCTATCTATGCCGAAGTCTACAAACACTGGGTAAAAATATTTGCCGTGGTATTCGGCATGGGTGTCGTGTCAGGCGTGGTAATGTCCTACCAATTCGGCACCAACTGGGCAGTTTTTTCCGATAAAGCGGGTAACGTGCTGGGTCCCTTGCTTGCTTATGAAGTATTGACCGCCTTTTTCTTAGAAGCATCATTCTTAGGGATTATGCTCTTTGGCTGGGGTCGTGTCAGTAAACGTATGCACCTTGCCTCAACGGCAATTGTCGCTATCGGTACGCTGATATCAGGGTTCTGGATTTTGGCTGCTAACAGCTTTATGCAGACGCCACAAGGCTTTATAGTTGGCGCAGATGGTCTACTATATCCCACCAACTGGTTAGAAATCATTTTTAACCCCTCCTTCCCCTATCGCTATGCCCATATGATGACCGCAGCTTTCTTGACGACGGCCTTTGTTATCGGCGGCATCGGTGCATATTATCTACAATCCAAAAAACATGTCGAACATCGCAAACATGGTCGTGTCATGCTCGGTATGGCGATGGTGATGGCGATTTTTGTTGCCCCAGCACAAGTACTTATCGGCGATATGCATGGGCTTAATACATTAGAGCATCAACCTGTCAAAGTCGCAGCGATGGAAGGGCTTTGGGAAAATGAGCGCGGTGCACCGCTGGTATTATTCGGCATTCCGGATCAAAAAGCAGAAAAAAATCACTATGAAGTTAAAATACCTTATGTGTCCGGTTTAATTTTAACTCACTCATTTGATAAAGAAGTGAAGGGCCTTAAAAACTGGGCACCAGAAGATCGACCATTCGTTCCCATTGTCTTTTGGGCTTTCCGTATTATGGTTGCCATTGGTATGCTGATGGTATTGGTGGGACTATTTAGTCTATATAAATACTTCAAAAAACAACAATTTAATT
Source organism: Psychrobacter sp. LFX-11D (assembly GCF_904846475.1). Taxonomy (NCBI): domain Bacteria; kingdom Pseudomonadati; phylum Pseudomonadota; class Gammaproteobacteria; order Moraxellales; family Moraxellaceae; genus Psychrobacter; species Psychrobacter sp. LFX-11D. Next base: position 108,388 of record NZ_CAJHAV010000004.1, on the reverse strand, counting down.
CTGACAGTATCTGGTTCCACCGCTTATGGATGATGATGACCCCGATGGGTTTTATCGCCCTACTTGCTGGTTGGTTCGTCACTGAAACCGGTCGTCAGCCGTGGACAGTTTACGGCGTCATTCGCACGGCAGAAAGCATGTCTCCGGTTGCGGCACAACAAGTGGCAACGACGCTGATTGGCTTTATCGTACTATATGTCTTTGTGTTCGGCGCAGGCAGCTTTTATATCTTACGCTTGATCGCAAAGGGTCCACAGCCGTATGAAGACCCTGCTGATGATAACTTCTATGAGCACTCTATCACTGAAGGTCAAGGTCGCACGTTAAGCGGCGATAGTAATGCCAGTGAGAAAGTAGAAGATTTGGATCAGCCTGCTGATGACGTCGAAGATGGAGGATTACGCTAATGTTTAACTTTGGTGACGTATTAGATTTACCCCTCATCTGGGGTGGCTTAATTGCTTTAGCTGTCTTCGTTTACGTGTTACTTGATGGATTTGATTTGGGCTGCGGTATTTTATTCCCGTTTGCAGGCTCGGACAAAAATCGTAGCCGCATGATGAACTCTATCGCCCCTTTTTGGGATGGTAATGAGACATGGTTAGTATTGGGCGGTGGTGGCTTATTTGCCGCCTTCCCAGTCGCCTATGGCATTATTATGACAGGGCTTTATCTGCCGGTCACCTTTATGCTGTTCGGTTTGATTATGCGCGGTGTGGCATTTGAGTTCCGTTTTAAAGCAACCTCACATCGCTATGTATGGGATACTTTTTTCTTTATCGGCTCTGTGGTTGCTACCTTCTTCCAAGGGATTATGCTTGGCGCGTTGGTACAAGGATTAGAGGCAAGTAATCGTTTATATACCGGCGGCCCTTTTGATTGGCTCACGCCATTCTCTGTGGTCTGCGGTATCGCTCTGATTATCGGTTACGCGCTGCTTGGCTCGACGTGGTTGATTATTAAGACTGAGCATAAGCTGCAAGTTTGGGCGCGTAAAGTTTCTGGTTGGATGCTATCAGCATTGGTAGTCGCAATGATTGTCGTGACTGCCTTTATGTATTTCTCAGACATTGATGCGCTTGAAGGTTGGTTTAGTTTCCCAGGGTTATTGTACCTTGCACCGATGCCGATTATCGTCTTGGCGTTATTTTTCTTTATGCGTAAAGACTTGACCTCAGAGCGTGAATATCGTCCGTTCTTATTGACCGTCGTGCTATTTTTGATGGGTTATATCGGTGTTTGTTTTGCGATTTTTCCTTACATCGTGCCGTATCAAATGACCATTTATGAGGCAGCAGCAGCAGATACTTCATTATCATTTATGCTTATTGGTGCTGGCATTATGCTGCCTATTATTTTGAGCTATACCGCCTTTGCCTACTATACGTTTAAAGGTAAAACCGGTCACGAGCACATGTATTAATAGCTATTAAGCAGTATTCTATATTCTAAGTTTTCAGGAGAAAACTGTTGAGGAGAATATCATGAAAAATCTTAGTAAAAAACAATCTCAGTGGGCATGGTTTATTGGTTTATATATCGCAGGTTTTCTGACGATTTTTACCATTGCCCAGCTGATTAAATTGGCAATGGGCGTATAAACATTTATCCCATTAGTTATTCATAAAAAACCGCAGTGCTAATCAATAATTAGCACTGCGGTTTTTTATGGCCTATTACTACTAGATATTATAGATTAAGCACCGCAATGTTCGCTTACACCTTTATTTTCTATAAAGGTATTTACCTGCTCTAGGCGCTCAGGCGTACCAACATCTATCCAATTATCAGGCATGATCTCAGCCGTTACTTGGAATTTTATCATTGCTTGTCTAAGTAAGGGTCCAAGGGCGGCAGATTGACCTGATACCAAGCCATCAACCAATCGTGGCGACACCACACTGATGCCAGCAAAAGTATATTTATCGGCGTCACCAATGGCCTGCTCGCTTGCCAAACCATTATTAATAGCAAAGTCGCCACCCTCATTATGTTCAGGATTATCAATCAACAATAAATGGGCGCGCTGGTCTGCGCTTAGCTCATACGTGACCAACTGACTAAAATCAAACGTCGTCCATACGTCAGAGTTGACTAAAATAAATGGTTCATTTTTTAACTTTCCAGTTTGTAGCGCTTTAAAAATACCACCTGCTGTCTCTAATGGCGCGTCAGCTTCAAGTGACCAATGCAACTGTACGCCAAACTGCGTGCCATCGCCAAGCGTATCCATCAACTTATCAGCCAGCCAAGAGGCATTAATCGTAATATCAGTAATACCAGCGGCTTGTAGCGCTTTAATATGCCAAATAATAAGTGGCTGCCCACCTACTTCCACTAACGGCTTTGGTGTCTCTAAAGTTAATGGACGCAGGCGCGTACCCTTACCGGCTGCCAAAATCATGGCTTGCGTTATTACCGACATAGATAATCCTTATTCTTGGCGAAATTTATACGAGGCGGCTGATGATCAATAGCTTTGAATACATTGGCATTAAATATATGAGCGTTAAATATATTGCTGCACAAATTTGGTTTGATAAGCAGGCAATACTGTATCCATTATCCATTGATTAAATGGCAAAACGACTTGTTGCAGACGCGCACTGCCTTTTGTACTTAGCCATTCTAATTCAAAAAGAAAATCACGCATGACTTTAGGAATATCCGCTAAATAACGACTTTTACCATCGCGCTCATAAAGCCGGATAAAAATACCTAGCACTTTTAGGTGCCGCTGTACGCCCATGATATTGACCTGACTTTCAAGTTGCTCAGCACTGTCTGCTGTTGCCAGTCCTGCTTGTTTTTGCAATTGCCAAAAGTCATGAATCCACTGCGTTACTTGCGCTTCCGACCATTCGACATAGGCATCACGTAGCAATGATACCAAGTCATAGCTATGCGCGCCAATCACCGCATCTTGGAAGTCAATCACCCCTAATCGCGTGTTATCTGCCTGATCCTGCATCAAATTGCGGCTATGATAATCACGATGGACGATGACTTGCGGTTGTAATAGAATCTCTTCTATCAAGGCTGATTTTAGGTTTTCCCATAATGACGTATCAAGTGTCACGCCGATATGTGGAATAAACCAGTCGCTAAATAAGTCCATTTCACGGGTTAGCATTGCGGCATCATAATCAGGCAATTGATGCTGAGATTTTGCTGTCTCTACCGGTATCTGTTGCAACGCAACTAGTGTCTGCATCGCTGATTGATAGTAGTCATTTACTTGCGCAGGCGTAGCACCAACCAATAAATGAGCGAACTCTACCGCGCCAAAATCTTGCAAGACCAAAAAGCCTTTTGTCACATCTTGCGCGATCAGCGTCGGCACATTGATGGCTTGCGACATGAGTGCTGCCACATTAATAAACTGCTGCATCGCGTCTTGCTCATCAGCCGAATCCATGACAATATAACGCGCTATTTTTGTCGTATCATCTGTATCAATAGTTACTAGCTGAATACGGTGATAACGGCGAGCACTGGCATCACCTGGCAAGCTTTCAAGAGTAAAGGTTTGATTCTCGAACACTTGTTGCAACCAGCACTCTAATGACTCTTGGCGCGTATTAATGGCAGGTATCGTAAGATTTAATAGTGTTTTATCGGTCATAAAAAGCATCGCAGGTTAAATATAAGTCGTAAATGACTAAATGAGTGATAAGTAGGACAAATACTTGCTAAAATAGTGAGCGCTTATTGCACAGTCGCTGTTGTCTTAAAAATAGCATGGCTATCTAATAAACTTTGATAATTTGATAAATAGTGTAGCTGATTTGGTTTTTTTTGACTATGATTAGTCGTCATTATATGTAAAACGTCCCAACTTTTAAGATTATATTATTTATTATTCGTTTATAAAGCGCTGTAGCTGTCTAAAACAGACTTGATAGACGATATATTGCAATTCAATAGGCTCTACAAATCATAGGTGTGCCCTTGTTATATTCTCCGCTTTACCAAAGCATCCGTTTGATTTTATTTGGCGCGCTAGGCTTATCGAGCTTGACCGTTAGTGCCGCTATCAATCAGACTGACTCGATGATGCCTGAGCCATTGGTGACTGATAGCTCAAACCAGTATGCCGATGACGTAGCAACTGATGCTGGTTTTAATAATGAAATCAATCAAGACATCAGCTATCAAAGCGACAGTCAGCAGGCAGCAGCCTATAAAAAAGCCAGTTTGAGTAGTGATGCTACTCTAGGTAATGACGCGGCTGTAAATAACAATAATATCACTGCGATTAACGATCGTACCAAGACGAGCCAAGATAGACGCGTTGCCCCAGTAAATACAAGCAACGCAGCAAAAGCTGGTAATCGTCGAATTGATACCAATGATGAGAGTATTCAAGAAAGCCTTAAACGTTTAGCAGAATTTTATGAGCTGACGCCAGATACGAATGTTGCAACATCAAACAATGCAGGCACTAGCGTAAATGACGAACAAAATAATATTCAAAACAGTTTGACGCCTGTAACGACTAATATCCCAACCGTAGGTAGCAATCTGCGCTTGCTGCCAAACACTGTCGATAGTGCGGCGCGCTGTGAGGGACAATGGGTCTATCCTAAGAAAAATCTAAATTATCAACGGGCTATTAATGAAGCAGGCGCCAGTAATGGTCAACCAGCACCAAATTTAAACGGTCTGCCCAATAATCAAGCGCCGCTATTTGCAGAATCAGATTATGGCTACTACGATAATGTCGATTATGCTGAGCTATCAGGTAATGTCATCATTGACCAAGGGACTCAGCATATTGAGGCCGAAAAAATCGTACTGGACTTAAGTAACGGGGTGGCAGCGGCGCAAGGTAACGTAATGTTTACGGATCAAGCCACCGGCAATGCTTCTGCGACTGGAGCACAAGACCGAACTCAACAAAACGGTAAAACTAGCCTCACTGATAAAGCGGCGCAAGGTGGTCTCATCGGTGTCGCTGACGATTTGAACTATAATACTGAAACAGGGCAATCTACTGCTACGAATGTCGCTTTTGCCAGTGTTGAGCTACAAGCACATGGTTATGCCAAGCGCTTAAACCGACCGAATGAGAGCCAATATGAATTGGACGAGGTCATGTATAGCACCTGCCCTCCGACCAATCGTAAGTGGCAATTTGATGCCAAAAGCATAGATTTAGACACTGAGACAGGACGCGGTGAAGCTTACAATACCACCTTCCGTATTGCTGATGTGCCCGTATTTTATCTGCCCTATTTTAACTTTCCAATAGACAGTCGACGCGGTAGTGGGTTTTTATTGCCTAATGCAAGTATCAGTAGCGAAAACGGACTTGAAATTGATGTGCCTTACTATTTCAACCTAGCTCCCAACTATGATGCTACGCTAAGCACGCATATTTATACCACTCGTAATCCTATGCTATCTGGAGAGTTTCGTTATTTAACAGAAAATTATGGCGAGGGTATCTTTAATGGTTCCTACTTGCCTAATGACAAAGAATACGATGGAGAAGACCGCCGCAGTTTGTTCTATGATCATTATTGGTCATCTACCAGCATCCCACGCCTAAGCGGTGAGGCCAAATACAGCTACGTATCTGATGCCGACTACCTTAATGATTTTGATACGCTAGGTTTATCAGATAACACCTTAAACTTGCCGCGCCGAGCGCAACTGAATTATTATAATGACTATGTCGACGGCGAGCTAAAAGTAGAAACCTTCCAAACACTTGATGCGTTGAATAACAGTGGGCAGATGTTGCAAGATAAAGACAAGCCTTACTCGCGCCTACCGCAGCTCAAACTTGATTACCGTCTACCTTGGGCAAAGCATTTTGATATCACTGGCGTCAGTGACTCCGCTTATTTTAAAAAATCCATCGATGATGGTTCTGAGAATGAAAAAAGTGGCACACGTTTTTATAATAAACTCAGTGCATCTTATCCTATGGAGAACTCATGGGGTTATATCAAGCCAAAGCTAAGCTTACAACATCTGTTTACCACTTATGATGAAGACAGCTTAGTTGACAATTCATTGGATAAAGATGATGGCAGCCAGTCAGTGTTTGTCCCGCAAGCCAGTATTGATGCAGGTTTACATTTTTATCAAGCCGGCTCACCGTTTGGCGCATTTGATGACACGTTAGGTGGTTATCGTTTACTTAGCCCGCGCCTGAAATATACTTACTCGCCTTATAAAGACCAAAACGATATTCCTAACTTTAATACTCGTATTGCCTCTATTAACTATGAGCAGTTATTCTCAGACAGCTGGTTTTTAGGGCATGATCGCTTACAAGATTTACATGCTTTTACCCCAGGTATTAACTATCGTTACATCGATGCAACGGGCGTGACACGTTTTGATGGTAGCATTGGTGAACAATTTTATCTCGATGATGGACGCGTTACGCTTGATAATACAAAACCTGTCTTTACCTCATCCTCTTCAGGGTTAGTTTGGGATACTAGCACACAGCCGTATAATAATGTCTGGGTCGATGTGAGTGGCGCGCTGACCAATAGCTACGATTTAAATTACATTACTACTGAGTTACGTTACCAGCCATCTGATAATAGCTTGTTTAATGTAGGTTTTATCAAACGTCAACGTGATGAAAATACCAACCAGTTACCACTGTCTGCATTGACAGCGTCAGCAGTTTTCCCAATCAATAATAACTGGCGTGTACTGGCTCAAGGTCAATACGACTATAATCGCAACCAAATGCTCGATTCATTGATTGGGATCGATTATGAAGATTGCTGTTTTGGCTTTGCGGTTTATGGTCGTCGTTACTATAATGACTTGAATATTGCTGAAAAACCCACACAAGCGATTATGGCAGAAGTAAGATTAAGTGGTCTTGGCAGTGGTAGTAGCCGTTTGACACGCTTACTTGCTGATAAAGTATTAGGTTTTGAACCTGTTCAAAATGCATGGAAAGACTAATAACATGATAAGAGACAAGCCTAATTTATAGCCTAGTATGTATGGTATAAACTGGTTTGCATTCTATTATAAACAACCCTAGCCACTATTTTAGTATTAACATTATTTGATGCTAAAGCAGTGGCTAGTGGATTTAACCGATTACCATCCGATGCAATGACATTGATGAGGAGCATCATGAGATTTTTTTCTTTACGCCAGACAAGCCAAGCAGTATTCCTATCGATGGGCTTAATGACTGCTCTTGGTATGAGCGTTAGTGCCCAAGCAGCAACGGTGAACTCTGCAAAAGCGCAAGCGACGACGACTCAAAAAAACAACGTGGCTCGTTTAACGCCTGCCAATAGTACAGATGGCATCATTGCATTGGTGAATGAAAATGCGATTTTAAAAAGTGATCTCATTGCTGCCATTGCTCAGACACAGGCACGTGCAAAAGCTGCGGGTGAACCTATTGCCAATTCAGCACAGTTACAGTCAGAAGTATTAAACGCCCTTATTTTGCGCGAACTACAGCTGTCCTTGATCAAACGTGTTGGTTTAAATCCCGATGAAGCGTCTATCAATAAGCGCTTAGAACAAATAGCAAAAGCAGAAGGTTTAAATAGCATCGCCGCTTTACAACAGCGTTTAGACTCAGCGCAATCGGGCAGCTATGCGACTTTGCGCGCGCAGTTGATTGAAGATGCCGCTATTCAAGCCTTACAACAGCGTCAAATCACCAATCGTGTGCGTATTAGCGAGCAGGACATCGATGCATTTTTGGCATCACCTGAAGCCAAACGCTTGAACCAAAGTGAGTATCAGACAGTCCATGTCCGTGTTCCATATATGGATGACTATAGTCGCCTATCAGAGGCACAGCGTAATGACGCTTTAAAAGTGGCACAAAAGTTACGTACACGCCTTCTTGTGCCAAATGTCAATGTCGCTGAAGCGATTGCAGCCAGTCAAGGCAGCTACCCTATCCCATTACAAGGTGGTGATATGGGCTTTCATAAAGCCGCTGCCCTCCCAACTGAGCTATCGAGCGAGATTACCAAACTTGAGGTTGGCGCTGTGAGTGCGCCTTTAGTCACCCCTGAAGGTATCGATATTATTAAGCTTGCCAATAAAAAAGCCAATGATACCATGCTTGTTCCTCAGTGGAATACTCGTCATATCTTGGTTAAAGTTGATGAGCTACAAACAGATGCTCTTGCTGAGCAAAAAATTAACGACCTATATAGTCAGCTACGTAATGGTGCTGCCTTTGATAGTCTAGCATCAACGTATTCAGACGATCCTGGTTCAGCAGGGCGCGGCGGCGATTTAGATTGGGTTGGTGAAGATCAAATGATTGCGCCGTTTGAAGCAATGATGAAAAACACAGCTGTCGGTGACTATTCTGCCCCGTTTAAAACGCAATTTGGTTGGCACATACTTAAAGTTGAAGGTAAGCGTCAACAAGATGTCAGCGATGAGTATCGTCGCACTATGGCACGTCAAGCTCTATATCAACGCCTAGCACCACAAGCCAAAGAAGACTGGCTACAAGAGCTACGTGCTGGCGCTTATATCCAAGTGCTTGGTTAATGATCAAGTGAACTAAATAACCAGTCAAAGTATTTTATAAAAAAGGGTATATGCCAGTGCGTATATCCTTTTTTTGTGCCTTTTGATTTGTTATTTAATTGAAAATAATTGTAGATACATAAATACTCAAGCATAAAAACGATGAGTAAAAATATATAAATCAATAACTTAAGCACAAAGAAAAGCCCCGAACCTAGGGCGATTGGTTCGGGGCTATGGTTTTTCATATTATTATTGTTATCTCTTCCGTGTTGACTCATCCTAAGTCATAAACAGTAATCCATGAGACAGTGGGCTGTCCTGTCCTATTATTGATACTGTCTCAACACTACATCCTTGCGTATCCTTGTGTTGATGGATGTATTCTAAGACAATTGATGTGCAGCGACTAGAGGCTAAAGACCTTATTTAACGTAAGCATTTGCTTACGTCTGAATTGTTTAGCTAGTAGGTATCCTTTGCTTACTAGGATTCTTCTGAATCTCACTTCTATTCCGATTCTTCATGCTCTTTAGACACCTTGCAACCTTCTTTTTTGCCTGCTTCGATCTTATTTTCCGCCTCTTTAAAGTCGGCTGCTTGTGCTGTAGGAGCATTTCCTTTTTGATTACTCTCCTCTTCTGGCTCATATTGCAACGTTGTCATCACAGGAAAGTGGTCAGAGCCAATCGAAGGTAAACGTTCAATATCAATCACTGTGAAGCAAGCACTATGGAAAAGATGATCCAATGCCCAACGTAAAAACGGATAGTTAACATGAAAAGTATTGATAAAATGTCGCCCAATACGGGGATCTAGTAGCCCTGAAATACGTTGAAAACGCCGTGTGGTCTGTGACCAAGCAACGTCATTAAGATCACCTGCCAATATGGCCGTTTGCTTATTGTCTTTAATATGCTTACCAACCATCAATAGCTCAGCATCACGGGTCGTAGATTTATCAGCTTCTGTTGGACTGGGGGGCATAGGATGCAAGCAATAAAGCCAAATGACGCGCCCACCTTGCAACTGTATCTGAGTGTGAATAGAAGGTATATCATCAATGATTAAATATTTAATCTCAGGGTCTATCAGCTCAAGCTTAGAATAAAGATGCATACCATATAAATTATCTAAAGGCACTTTTACTGTATAAGGGTAATCAGACTCAACTTGATTAAGCGCTTTTTCCCATTTTTCATCACTTTCTAAAGTAATTAAGATATCAGGTTGTTTCTGTTGTACCAACTCAACCAATTTATAAGTATCATCATTGGTGGTCAACACATTTGAAACCATGATTTTTAACTGATATTCCTCAACATCCGGCTTATCTTTGGCATTTTTTACTTCTTTCTTCCATAGCAGAGTATAGGGCAATACCATTCTGAGTTGAAAGGCTAACGTAATACTCAAAGCCGCAAACAACAGCCATTGTTCTAGCTGCCACTGAGGTCCAAATATCACCATACCAAGCCAAGCAATGATACCAAGTATCATGATTTGAATACGAGGGAAATCCACACCGCGTACCCACCAATTATCAAGTGGTAGCCATCCCCAAATAGTGATAAATGCGACGAGCCCTGCCAGTCCTTGCGCACCGTAATATAGAAAGGAGAAATCCATCATGTGTATCGACCATTTATCAAATCAACAGTTATACCATTGATTATGTTCGTTATTATTATGGCTTAGCGTCTATAATAGCTAAACGATAAATTCTCTTAATAAAATGCATATAAAAATATTTAAATAAAAAACATAAAAACGAAAAGTGCTTAAGATAAGCATTATATATAAGGGCTTACTTTAGCATTCCAGACAACCTGCGCCTACTATTGAACACTACTTACCTAATAGATACTATAAAACATTACAAAGATCAGGCTTACGTCTGTGCTTACTCTGTTATCAAAGTCGATATTTCACTCATGATGAATATCATTTCTCATTCATTAGCAGAGCTAGAAGAATGACCATAACTCAAAGTTATAACTATCATAGTTAATAGTGCTAGTAAAACCCGCGAAACCTATCAAAAAACCTTGCTTTTTGGAGCTATTCACGGCATTGTTATTGGTTGGCGATGCAACAATTTATTGTAAAAAAGGATTGAGTTTGATGAGTGATTTAACAGTAGGTTTGGTAGGCTGGCGCGGTATGGTCGGGTCAGTATTGTTACAACGTATGATGGAAGAAAAAGATTTTGACGGTATTACGCCAGTATTCTTTTCAACCAGTAATGCAGGCGGTGATGCGCCAAGTTTTGATGGTATTAAGACCAGCCAACTACAAGATGCTCATGATATTGACGCCCTTACCGCTTGTGATGTGATTATTACCTGCCAAGGTGGCGACTATACCTCAAAAGTACATCAACCACTGCGGGATAGTGGTTGGTCTGGTTATTGGATTGATGCGGCAAGCACCTTACGCATGGAAGAGGACAGCATCATCATTCTTGATCCAGTTAATCGAGTTGTTATCGATAATGCACTCGCTGAAGGCAAAAAAGATTTTATCGGTGGTAACTGTACCGTATCACTCATGCTAATGGCAATCGGTGAGCTGTTTAATAAAGGCTGGGTCGAATGGGTCAGCGCCATGACTTATCAAGCCGCTAGTGGTTCTGGTGCTAATAATATGCGTGAGCTTATTGAAGGCATGGGTGTATTACGTGATGCTGTTAAAGATGAGCTTGCCAATCCTGCTAGCGCCATTCTTGAGATTGATAAAAAAATCGCTCAGACTCAACGCTCAGACGATTTTCCTAAACAATACTTTGGCGTGCCATTAGCCGGTAGCTTGATTCCTTATATCGACTCACAGTTAGAGAACAAGCAATCTCGTGAAGAATGGAAAGGTGGTGTTGAAACCAATAAGATCCTTGGCAACTCTGAAGCAGATAAGATTGCTATCGATGGTATGTGTGTTCGCGTTGGTGCGATGCGCTGTCATGCACAAGGCTTAACAATTAAGCTCAAAAAAGACATTCCATTAGAAGAGATCGAAGCGGCACTGAAGAATAGCGGTAATGAATGGTTAGATGTGGTTGAAGACAATAAAGAAGCCACTATGAACCGTTTAACGCCTGTTGCAGTGACGGGCACTTTGACTGTCGCATTAGGTCGCCTGCGTAAGCTTAATATGGGTCCTGAGTATTTAGGCGCATTCACCGTGGGTGACCAACTATTATGGGGCGCGGCTGAGCCATTACGCCGTATGCTGAACATCATTCGCGAGCAAAATAGCTAAAGCTAATATTCTGAATTTGGATATAAAAAAGACAGCAATTGCTGTCTTTTTTTATGAGTTATTTTTGCTGATAAGCAATCATGACTTCATTGCGGCGCATAAATGGCAGTGTCCATGGTGGATTGTAACGTGCTAATTCGGGTTCACCTGTCATCTTTAATTTTTGCGCCTGCATCCAAAACTGTAATTCTGCCGTTTTCGCAGCCACCTTTTCACTGCCAGCAAGCCCTGAAAACTTAATAACACCGTAAGTCTTAGCGGGTACTTTCACAATTTCAATATTTGAATTATTTGGTTTTGGTAGCGTTTGCAGCGTGTATTGGCTTGGCATAATAAATTGCACACGCCACTTTCCATCGTTTTGTTGCATACTCACTGGCGCTGTCATGGCTATTTTTTGTGACTCATCACTGGTATTTTTATTTTCAGATTGCATCGTCACAGGGGCAGTCATGCTGATTTTGCTACTCTCGCCACTTGGCGCAGTATTGTTACCAAATATATAATCTGCTAACACCTTAAACCCTGCACGACTGGCCATATTTTGATCACCAGAAACCCAAGTTTGCGCTACCAATTGCTCATCATAACGACGCAATTCAAAATTTTCAGTTTGCGACAAGACAGTATATTTCGGCTCTTCGGTAGCCATAGCTGCTCCTGATATCGATAATAAGCTACTTAACAATAAGCTGCTCTTTAAGTAATTTCTTTTGGTCATGACTTATCTCCATTGTCCAAAAGCATATAAGGTATTAATATTTGGGTTTTGGTCTGTTTTCTACTTTAGCAATGACTTGATAAAGATGTCTGTAGCTTTTAGTTATAGTCGACTAAAAACACCCCGTGAAATCTAAGCTAAATAAACATCAATAACCAAAAAAAGCCTAACAATGCTATAATTAGCACCATTTTCATAGCTTACATAGCGGTTATCTTATGCAATTTGTCTTACATAAAACAGCCAGTGGCGTTACTCGCGCACGCCGTGGTACAGTCCACCTCAATCATGGCGACGTACAAACGCCAGCCTTTATGCCAGTAGGTACTTACGGTACCGTTAAAGGCATGCTACCACGTGATATTGAAGCAATTGGCGCAGATATCATCTTGGGCAATACTTTTCATTTATGGTTACGCCCTGGTACCGACATTATTGATAAATTCGGTGGCTTACATAAATTCATGCATTGGGATAAGCCTATTTTGACTGACTCTGGCGGATTTCAGGTATTCAGTCTTGGCGCGATGCGTAAGATCACTGAAGAAGGTGTGACTTTTAAATCACCTATCGATGGTGCTAAAGTCTTTTTATCACCAGAAAAATCGATGCAGATTCAATATAGCTTGAATTCAGATATCGTGATGCAGTTTGATGAGTGTACGCCCTATCCTGCCACTCACGATGAAGCTAAAAAGTCTTTAGAGTTGTCACTACGTTGGGGACAACGCTGCGTTGATGAGCATAAAAAGCTTGGCAGTACCAATGCGTTATTTGGCATCATTCAAGGCAGTATGTACGCTGATTTACGCAAGCAATCACTAGAAGGCTTGCTTGAAATTGGCTTTGATGGCTATGCCATTGGCGGTTTGTCTGTTGGCGAGCCAAAAGAAGAGATGATAGACGTCCTAGATTATATCGCAGATGACATGCCTGCCGATAAGCCGCGCTATCTGATGGGTGTCGGTAAGCCTGAAGATCTCGTAGAAGGAGTACGCCGCGGTGTCGATATGTTCGATTGTGTCATGCCAACCCGGAATGCGCGTAATGGTCATTATTTTGTCACAGGCGACGCCGACAATGCGGGTGTGGTACGTATACGCAATAGCCAATACCGCACCGATGAAGGTCCATTAGACCCTGAATGCGATTGCTATACTTGCCAGAATTTTAGTCGTGCTTATTTATCGCATTTGAATAAATGTAAAGAGATGCTTGGCGCGCAGTTAGCGACGATTCATAACTTGCGTTACTATCAACGTTTGATGCAAAATATCAGAGATGCCATCGAACAAGATAAATTTGATGAGTTCGTGAATGAATTTTATAGCAAACGCGGACAGACGGTGCCAGAGCTGAATTTGCGTTAATAGTAATGGTAATTTGACATTAGCTACTCATATATAAAATACAAAAAAAGGCTTAAGATTCATCTTAAGCCTTTTTTGTTCACTAAATTTTGACAATCTAACTATCAACAGGATACATATCAAGAATAAATGATTAGCCTACCAATGCAGCCACAAATACCACAATGACTGCGATTGGCGCTACAAATTTAGTAACGATTTGCCAAATCTGCCAAGTACCGTTTGATAAATTAAGCTCTTGCTGAATGCTACGTTGGTCCATTCTCCAAGCAAAGAAGATAATGCCTGCAAGACCGGTTAGCGGTAATAAGAACTTACTGGTAAGTTTGTCTAGTGCATCAAAGATGCCATTACCCATGATAGTAAAGTCGCTCCATAAGTTAAAGGACAATAGCGCAGCGATACCCAATAGCCAAATCACAGTACTTGCAGCAATAGTAGACATCGTACGGTTCATCGATGTGCGTTCTTCTAAGAACTCAACACTTGGCTCTAGCAGTGATATCGACGATGTCACAGCAGCAAAGGTAATCAATAAGAAGAACAAAGTACCGATAATCGTACCACCAGCCATGCTACCAAAAGCAATCGGTAGACTGACAAAAATTAAACCAGGACCTGATGCAGGATCAAGACCATTGCTAAAGATAATTGGGAAAATGGCCAAACCAGCTGCTAAGGCAATAACTGTATCTAAAATAACAACCGTACGAGCTGTTTTTAGTAAGTTCACTTCACGACCTAAGTATGAACCATAAGCCACCATGATGCCCATACCAATAGATAGGGTAAAGAAAGCATGACCCAATGCCGCTAGCATTACATCAACGGTCAACTTGCTCAAATCAGGTGCAAACAAGTAATTAACCGCTTCACCAAAACCACCATTTATCACGTTATAACCAACAATGATAAATAAAATCACACCCAGTAATGGCATCATGATTTTAGCAGCGTTTTCAATACCGCGCGTCACACCAATACCGACGATAAGTGCGGTAATGATCATAAATACCGTATGCCAAATCGTTAGCGTACCTGCTGATGCTAGCATTCCATCAAAGGTTGCAGCGACAGAGTCACTGTTTTGACCGGCAAAACTGCCCGTGCCAACTTTAGTGATATAGTTCAGCGCCCAGCCACCGATGACACTATAAAAAGAGAGAATTAAAAAACCACCTAAGATACCAGTTGCGCCGACAATACCCCAGCTACTTGACTTACCTTCACTAACAGCAACATCTTTAAAGGTATTAATAGGATTCTTTTGACCACGGCGACCAATGAGCCACTCAGCGACCAATACAGGAAAACCAACCAAAGCAATACAGAACAAATAGGCAATAACAAAAGCTGAACCACCGCTCTCACCTACCATATAAGGGAATTTCCAGATATTCCCTAAGCCGACTGCCGAGCCTACTGCTGCAAGTACGAAGCCAAAACTTGAGCTCCACTGCGCATGATCTTGTTTATTACTAGCCATTTTTCCTTCCTCATGCTTCAATTAATATTGCTTATAATCATCCTTGATTATTATAAATAGCTGTCCATAATATTTGACTATTTACTCTATGCATCAATGTGATGCATCCAGCAACATTAAGAAATAATTGTTTACATTGTTGTAGAGGCTCAGTTTCTGCTAAGCAACTAAAAAAGTCAAGTAATCATAAATATAAAAAGCCATAACTAATAGTTATGGCTTTTTATATTTATGATTACTATTTATAACATTTAGTTTCGATGGTAAAAACTATTTAAAATGAGCTACCGATGTATTAAAACAGAATTTAGCGCACGACTCCGCGGCGACTTTTCTGTAGCGAATCGATCAAAAATTCGATTTTTGACTCTTTTGGCAGCAGATCTTGTTTCAATACTTCAAGTGCTTGCACTGTCGTTAAACCAGATCTGAATACCACACGATAAGCTTGGCGCAGCACGTCGATGCTATCTTTAGACCAGCCTTTACGGCGCATACCCTCAATATTAAGACCATGTGCCTTAGCAGGATTACCTGAAACCATGGTAAACGCCGCTACATCTTTTAAGACCAACGTTGCACCACCAACCAAACTATAATCGTCAATTGTACAAAACTGATGAATGCCTGAGTTACCACCGACAATAATATGATTGCCAATGGTAACATGACCTGCGACGCCCACATTATTAGCCAATACATTATGGTCGCCAATCAAGCAATCATGAGCCACATGAGTGTTAACCATGAGCAAGTTATGGTTGCCAATTTTTGTCAACCCACCATCTTGCTCAGTACCACGGTGCAAGCTACAGGCTTCTCGAATGGTATTATGATCGCCAATCTCAAGCCAAGTACGCTCACCTGCGTATTTGAGGTCTTGCGGGTCTTCGCCAATGCTTGAAAATTGATAAAACTGATTGTATTCACCGATACGAGTCAATCTAGTGACGACCACGTGGCGATGCAATACAGTATGTGCACCAATCGTAACCTCATCACCGACAATACAGTAAGGGCCAATGGTTGCGGTTTTATCAATCGTAGCAGACGGTGAGATGAGTGCTGTGGGATGGATCTGACTCATAATAGAGGCCTTTGTATCATCGAATGCAATTAAATTAGTAAAACAAATACAGACAGCTTAGTGAAATTAACTAGCCTAAAGCTGCCTTTGTTAAAAAATAAGATGATGCTAATAAATAAGCATTCACATCATGGTTTAAATGTTTCATGCATTATTCAAAGTGACTAATGCGGTTTATTGCTCTTGACGCGCAATCATAATCTGCGCACTAACCGCAAGCTCATCTTCGACATGTACAGTACAATCAAACTTATAAATACCCTGCTTTTGCATCACAATTTTAGAGCGGATAATCAGCTGATCACCAGGGATAACACGGCGCTTAAAGCGCACTTTATCAACCCCTGCGAACAAGTATAAATAGCCATCTTCTGCCGTCAGTCCTGCACTAATAAAACCCAGAACACCTGATACCTGAGCCATGCACTCAACCATCAATACGCCTGGCATGATAGGCTCATCAGGGAAATGCCCATTAAAAAACTCTTCATTAATGGTGACATTTTTTATGCCCGTGATACATTCGCCTGGTGTACAAGCAACTATCTTATCCACCAATAAAAATGGGTAACGATGTGGCAAATAATGCTTTAACGTATGGTAAGTTAATGGCAATGTTAACCCTTGTTCAGCCAAGCTTTTAATGTCTTCTGCCGTTGGGTTATCAATATTGCTAGTGCTCATAGTAACGCTTCCTTGCTGTATTTAAAGTCTTGCTTGAGAGTAAAGCTTTGCTGAGTTTTAATATTATAAATAATCTAAGTATTAATTTTCTTTAACTATGAACCTTTAAACGCTAATCACGACCAAGCTGGCGAAAACGGACAGCCGCACGGCGCCAGTTAGCAGTTGGCATAGCAGCCGTGCCAGAAGAATACGATCCGGCAGTGGTGATTGACTTAGTGACCATAGTCATACCCGATAAGGTAACATCATCTGTGATATCAATATGTCCGGTAATACCGACCGCCCCGCCAATAATGCAGCGTTTGCCAATTGTAGTACTACCTGCGATACCTGTATGAGCAGCGATAGCCGTACCATCACCGATACGGACGTTGTGTGCTACTTGTACGAGGTTATCAATAATAACATGATTTCCAATCACCGTATCATCGATGGCACCGCGATCTATACAGGTTTGACTGCCAATGCGTACATGATCACCTATTAGCACACGCCCTAACTGTGCAATACGCTCCCAACCTGTGACACTAGGATTGGCAGTGGGTGCAAAGCCAAAGCCTTCCGAGCCTATCGTCACCCCAGCGTGCAACCTAACATGACTACCAATAATACAGTCATGTCCTATTACCACTTGTGATTTGATAACACCATCTGTACCAATGGTAGTATTATCCTCGATGACTACATGAGCCTCAAGCACGCTGCGATCACCAATCTGCACTTGCTCACCGATGACACAAAAAGCGCCGATAATCACTTTATTGCCAATAACGGCACTGTCGGCGATGACGGCTGTCGGATGAATACCGCTAAATGAATGTTTGCGAGCGAAAAGTTGACTCACGCTAGCATAAGCCAAATAAGGGACCGCAACAATTAAAGCTACCGTATCACTTGGCACTTCTTTGTGATGCTCTTCAGTGATAAGTACTGCCCCAGCACCAGTATTAGCTAGACTAGAAAGATAGTGAGGATTGGCCAAAAAGCTCAACTGCTGGCGATTGGCCATCGTTAAATTACCAATACCCTCTAAGGATAGACGGCGCTGCTCAGCGCTAAGCTTAGCCTTGTTAAGAACAGGCTGACGCTGCTCAATCTGGGAGATGAGTTGCTCAATCGATATCATAATCAGTATTAGTATTGGCAGGAATAAGAGGGTCGTCAAGTTGAGATATCATCTTGACGACCGGCTAAATCTAACGAACGCTTCAACTACCTAAAGGGATGAATAACAAGAATCAAACCCTTTACCTAGTAACAGGCAATTAGCAAGCGCTTAGAAAGTGTTACCAATTTGGAACTGGACTTTTTCAGTCTCATCGCCTTCTTTGTCACCGATAGGTACAGCATAGCTCAAAGAAATCGGACCAATTGGCGTATACCAAGTGACGCCTAAACCGGCACTAAAACGCAATTTATTGTCTTGTGTTAAGAGAGGTACACCAGTATCCCTATTTGGATTTGTCGTATCTGGATCAATAAAGGTGCGATTTTCTTTGTCAGTGGTATCAAATACCTGACCACCTTCAGCAAATAGTACTGGACGTACTTGATCCGCCCAATCGCCTTTAAATGGCATTGGTAAAATCAATTCAGTACCAAAGCTGACTAGCGCATTACCACCAACTTCTTCGTCTTTAAAACGAACATCATCATCTATCGCATCATTGTAGCTTTGTGATTTAGGTCCAAGCGTTGATGCTTCATAACCACGTACTGAACCATAACCGCCAGCATAGAAATTTTCATAAAACGGTAAATTATTACCATAACCAAGTTTGGTATAACCGCGAGCAACCCAATCTTTATAGATAGGTTGATAAATGTTACCACGATAAACCAGTTTCTGATAACTGGCATCACCTAAGCCAATAGTCGCATCGACTGTATGGCTCATGCCTTTATTCGGAAATACGGGACGATCTAAAGTGCTGTAATCCCAACCGAATAGTAAGTTGTAGCTTTGATATTCGTTTTTAAAGCCCGTACGACCAGAGAATTCATCTTGATCATTATTGAATTTCTCGAACGTACCACCGTCATCTATAATCTGCTGAACGCTTGATACACCTAGACGGCTACCGCCACGTACTGTGGTGTTATCAACATTTAAGCCCGCACTCACACGTTTGGTTTCATCAACCGGATAGCTATAGTTTAACGTTGCACCATAAGCGTCGGTAACATAGTTACTAACGTTTCGATCATCGTATTTGGTTTCACGGTAATAAGCGCTGATACCTTGTGATACACCATTTTCTGTGAAGTACGGATCGGTATAACCTAAGCTATAAGAATCACGCGTCTCTGAGCGTGATAAAGAAGCTTTAACACGGTCACCAGTACCCATAAAGTTGTTTTGGGTAAGATCTAACTGGAAGGTAACACCGCCACTTTGTGAATAACCAGCAGCAATGGTTGAGCTACCAGATGGCTGCTCTTCAACCGCATAGTTTACATCGACTTGGTCTGGTTGATTAGGAACTGGCTTCACATCAACGTTAACATTTTTAAAAAAACCTGTGCGCATCAAACGCGTACGTGACAGCTGAATCTTATCACTAGAAGCCAATGACCCTTCCAACTGACGCATTTCACGGCGCAGTACTTCATCTTGGGTTTTTAAGTTACCAGTAAAATTGATACGGCGCACATAAATAGGACGTGCAGGATCAATATAATAATCGATATCGACGACTTTAGTCTCATCATTGATACGGGGTACTGGTCTGATTTGCGCTAAATAATAACCCTCATTACCATAACGACTCTTAAGAGCGGCAGTGGTGGCATCAAGCTTGGCTTGTGAGTACTTTTCTTTAGCACCAAAAGTGACCAGCTCTTTTAATTCACTGGTTTCAAAAGTTGGCTTACCTAAGAAATTAATTTCGCCAAACTGATATTGCTCGCCTTCGCTAAGACTGACTTCGATAAATACACTGCTCTTATCTTCACTGATATTGAGCACCGCATTGTCTACCGAAAAGCGTACATAACCATCATTTAGGTACAGGGCTTTTAAATTTTCTAAACTTGCCGCGAGCTTCTCTTTCGCATAACGATCAGATTTAGATAATAGACGCGTCCACGAGGACTCTTTTACTGCAAAGACTTCTTTAATTTCTTTATCACTAAAGTGCTTGTTACCAATGATATTGATATCAACTACTTTGGCCGGCTTGCCTTCGATAAAGCGCACATCAAGTTTGACGCGGTTGCCATCAAGCAGCGTCTGATCGACTTCAATATTACTATTGTAATAACCTTGGCTGATATATTGCTGTTGTAGCTCGTTTGCAACGCCTTGTAGGGTTGCTTGCTTAAGTACATTGCCAACAGCAAGACCTGCATTATTTAAGCCTTGCTCAAGCCCTTCTTTGGGAATAAGTTTGTTGCCATCAAAATTAACTTCTGCAATCGTCGGACGTTCAATGACATCAAAGCGCAGATTGCCGCCTTCGATACGGCTTTGAATGTCAGCAAAGTTTTCGGTCGCATATAGTGCTTTGATACTGGCAGCCAGATTTGCATCATTGACCGTATCACCTATTGTAATAGGCAGTACTGGATATAAACTATCAGGTGTTAGGCGTTGTAGACCATTAAAGCCAATATCAGTGACCACAAATTCTGCAGCCTGAACCGGCATACTCATCATTGCTACAACTAACGGCAACCCAGCCGCGCTCATAAATAAAGGCGTACGCATAAACACTATCCGTCAATAAAAAACTTGCTTAAGTTAAGTTGAAAAGCACATCTTATCTGGTCTCTTTTGTGTCATATCGTAAACACTTAGGGAACAGACTCAGAACACTTTATATAAAACGCGTCATAAAATAAACTAAAATATAAAATTAGTACAGCAGCACGGCGATAAAAGAAATTGCTTATCAGCCTAACAATAGATACAGGATAAGCATAAAACCATTAGTCTATCGCATCTTACCGTGCAAGAAGTATGCTATATCATCAAAACAGCCGACTGATATCATTACCAATTGCTAACACCATGAAACCTGCCAGCAAGAGTAAACCAATATTTAATCCTACCATTTGCACGCCTTCAGAGAGTGGCTTGCCACGTATCAGCTCAATCAGATAATAGACAATATGACCGCCATCTAATACTGGAATGGGCAACAGATTCAAAACCGCAAGGCTCAAACTGATTAAGGCTGCGGTAGATAATACCATTTGCCAACTGATATCAAAACTTTGCTTAGCGACTTTGGCAATGGTAATCGGACCTGATAAGTTATCAAGACCTATCATACCTGATAGCATCTTGCCCATTGAGCTGACAGTCATAATAGCCAATTGCTCAGTTTTCTCAAACGATTTGATTAACGACTCGCCAGGACCATAGACCACCGTGGTTTTGTACGCATCAGGAATGACAATCTCAGACTGTGCCACCATAGCACCAATTTGTCCATAATCGTTACCTAAATTGTCTTTTTTACCTTGCGGCATAATCTGCAATTCAATCGGCTTATCATTCCGTAACACGCTAAATGTAAGCAAAGTCTCAGGATTGTCACGGATAATACGAGTGGCGCTAATCCAGTCATTAATGGCTTCATCATTGATAGCAGTGATGCGGTCGCCAGCCTTGAGACCTTGACGACTTGCCGGGCCATCAGGCGTTACATCACCAACTATCGGGGCAATATTTGGTTGCCACGGTATCATACCAAAGCTTGATAAGGCGTCTTTACCTTGCGCGGCACCTTGCATAAATTCTTTTACAGGTGCTTGATAAGTTTTGGTTGCATTATTATTGGCTTCTGATTGCAACGTAACACTTATATTGGCTGTCTCGCCCATGCGCCCAGCAAGGCGATAATTAATCCCTTCCCACGTCTGTACGTCATGACCGTCAATCGCAACGATTTTATCACCGGCAGGCAACTGTGCTATCGCGGCAGGCGTATCCGGCAATACTTGACCAATCTTGGTGGCAAGCTGCTCTGAAGGGGTCATAAATAACACCCAGAACAATGCAATGGCAATAACGAAGTTCATGATAGGACCAGCAGCCACAATAGCTATTTTCTTAAGCGGATGCTGACGATTAAATGCTAAATGCTGCTCATCTTTTGCCACTTCACCTTCACGCTCATCAAGCATTTTGACATATCCACCAAGGGGTAATGCCGAGATACGATAATCAATGCCACTTTTTTTGCTGGTCCAGCCAAAGAGTTTGGGACCAAAACCAATAGAATACGTAAGTACTCTAACGCCGCAAAGACGCGCTACAATATAATGACCCCACTCATGCAAAGCAATAAGCGGACCTAAGACAAATATTGCCGCAAGGAGTGTTAATAGAAACGTCATGATCTTTTCTCAGTAGGTACTCTTAACATCATTCTAAAAGCGATATCGATTGATACATCTAGATCAATCTTGCCACCAGCTTCTCAGTATGCTGACGCGCTAGGTTATCGATTGCCAAAATCTCATCAATATCGGCCGTCTCAGTTAATGCCGAAACTTGTATCTCATTCAATGCTTGCTCATTAATATCAGCAATATCCGTCAAACGAATTTGATTATTCAAAAATGCTGATACTGCAATCTCATTCGCCGCATTTAGAATAATGGTCGCGTGCGTACCCACTTGCATCGCCTCTCGTGCCAGACGTAAGCAGGCAAATTTTTGCAAATCAGGCTCGATAAACTCTAAACCACTTAAGGCAAATAAGTCTAATGGCTGCGAGCCACTGTCAATACGGTCAGGGTAGCTTAGCGCATGAGCAATGGGCGTTTTCATATCTGGGCTGCCAAGCTGCGCCAAAAAGCTGCCATCGCTATATTCTACCATTGAGTGAATGATACTTTGTGGATGAATCACCACATTTATCTTATTTTCAGGCAAATCAAATAAATGACAGGCTTCAATCAGCTCAAGTCCCTTGTTCATCATCGTGGCAGAATCAATCGATATTTTTTGCCCCATCGACCAGTTTGGGTGTTTGACCGCTTCAGCGACACTAGCTTGCTGCATCTGCGTAAATGACTGCTGTAAGAACGGTCCACCAGAAGCCGTTAGCCATAGCTTACGCACGCCATGATTTGGTCGGTGAATTTGGGTATTATCCTGCTGAATGGCAAATGGTAAACACTGAAAGATAGCATTATGTTCAGAATCAAGCGGCAGCAAAGTTGCATGATGCGTTTTGACCGCATTGATCATCACTTGCCCTGCCATCACCAGCGCTTCTTTATTTGCCAGTAAAATACGCTTGCCTGCGCGGGCAGCAGCTAGAGTAGAAGGCAAGCCTGCGGCGCCAACAATAGCAGCAACGACAGTATCAGTTTGTGAATCGGTAGCGATATCCACGAGGCCTGTTTCGCCGCCGACTACTTCAATATCAAGTCCTGCTATACTCAGACGCTTGGCAAACTCATCAACCGCAGCTGTCGGTACGCTAACACGCTTAGGAGCAAACTGCTCACAAAGAGCAAGCAGCTTATCTAAACGGTGATATCCAGATAAAGCATAAACATCGTAATGCTGTGGTTGTGCCGCCAAGATGGCTAACGTACTGTCGCCAATCGAGCCTGTCGCGCCTAATACGGCAATACGTTGGGTCATAACCATGGGTGCCTATAAATGATACGGTAGTAATAAGATGAAAATTAAATGAGCAGCTAAGCTTATGTTCTGTCAGATAACTGCATAAGCGATTTTGATAGTATTAGGCAAGTCAAACGATAATCAAACCAAACTGCTGTATTGCCCAAAAACCAAGCGCAAATATCGGCGTAGCAGATAGCAGCGAATCAATACGGTCAAGTATTCCACCATGCCCCGGTAGAATAGTTCCTGAATCTTTAACATCAGCACGGCGTTTGAGCATAGACTCAAACAAATCGCCCAGTACGGAAGCTAAAATCGTCAGAGCCGATAATGCCACAAAGGCGATGAGCGCTGCACCCGTCAATTGTAATTTAAAGACACTTATAATTACTACGACCAGTAGTCCTGTGACTAAGCCACCCGCCAGCCCTTCCATACTCTTATTGGGTGAAACGTTCGGTGCCATTTTTCGGCGCCCAAGCTTGCGTCCGACAAAGTAAGCACCACTGTCTGCACACCAGACCAATAAAAACACATATAGTAGCCACCATGGCGACAATTGCCATAAGTAAAACATAGCCGTAATTGAAGCCGTTAATATCACTGCTCCCATTAGCGCCAACTGCTTACCGTACCATTTGGTAGACGTTGGGAAAACTCGTACCCAAGACAGCGCCATTAACCATATGACGAGAGAAGCTGCCCACCAAAAAAGCCACGTGACTTTAAACATGAGTGACACTAACGTCAGCAGCAATACCAATACTACGAAGACCGCAGGCTGACGCCACTTTGGCATCAATTTAGTCCATTCATGGGCGGCAATAATCACCCCAATCCCTAAAAGTGGTGCAAATAATATAGGGGTTTGGCTCGCAAACATTGCAATACCAACGATAATAACGAGAACAATTGCCGTCTTAATTCGTTGCCACATACTTATTGAGCCTTATAATAATGAAGAACATTTGGTCAAATTGCGCGATAAATATTTACTATAGATAATGACGTATCATAGCCAGCTGCTGACTATAATAACGTATTGATAGTGACGCACGCTATTGAAAGTGCTCCAAATTGACAAAAGTCGTCTAATGCTCTTAACATGACCTCTAAGATATTTGCTGAGCCGTCACTATTTGCTCGCTGGTTTTGCCAAAGCGGCGTTGACGTTGAGCAAAATCCTCTAGCATTGCTGCTAGCTCATTGACTCTAAAATCTGGCCACAATGTTGGGGTAAAGAACAGCTCTGCATAGGCTGACTGCCACAATAAGAAGTTGGAGAGACGGTACTCGCCGCCAGTACGTATCAGCATGTCTACTTCTGGCGCATCTGCCAATTGCACATACTCTCCAAGTTTTTCCTTATCAATATCATCGATTGATAACTGACCTGCCTGCACTTGCTGTAATAGCTGCTTTGCTGCATGAGCGATATCCCACTGTCCACCGTAACTGATGGCGATGACCAATGTCATAGCATCAAAATCAGCCGTTTTTGCTTCAGCATCTGCCATCAATAATTGCAAATCATCACTAAGCTGACTGCGGTCGCCGATAAAACGCAAACGAATACGGTACTTAACCATACGAGGCATCTGCTCATTGATGGTTAAGCTCAGCAAATGCATCAGCAATGCCACTTCAGTCGGTGGGCGCTGCCAATTCTCACTGGAAAAGGCAAAGACGGTCAAAACCTCAATACCCGTACTGACGCAATACTCAACAATCGGGTCTAGCGCATCTTTGCCAGCGATATGACCCTGACCTTTACCTAAATTATGGACTTTACCATAGCGGTTATTGCCGTCCATAATAACAGCGATATGGCGTGGAAGAAGGGCTGGAGCTAAATTCTCTGACATAGACATAGGCTAACTTGCTTGTTGTTTAGGTAAAATAATCATAACGCGCGCCATACTTTATAAAAACCCTAACTCATAATTTATATAAAGAGATTCATATAAAGTGCTTATAAAAAAGGACAATATAAACAAGCTATAGAGTAAGATTAATTGTCTACACGGCAACAAACAGCCAATAGCACTTTGATATTGGCTGTTTGTTTTTAGCGACTTGTTATATAAAATATTGATAGCGCATCATTTTTGACAGCAGAAAAATGTACTTATACTGCCATCAAATCGGTTTCTTTTTTGCTTAAGCGGCTATCGATTGTTTCAATATATTTGTCAGTGATTTTTTGAATGTCGTCACTGGCGCGGCGCTCGTCGTCTTCAGAGATCTCTTTTTCTTTGGCTAACTCTTTGATGTCATTCATCATATCACGGCGGATATTACGAATAGAAACACGGCTGTTTTCTGCTTCGCCACGTGCCAATTTTTGCATATCTTTTCGAGTTTCTTCTGTCAATGCTGGCATAGGAACACGAATCACATCAGCAGTCATTGGATTAAGACCCAAATCTGCTTCGCGAATAGCTTTGTCAATCGCTTGCACCATGGTACGGTCAAATGGCTGTACCAGTAGCGTACGCGAATCTTCAACGTTAACACTCGCTACTTGATTTAAAGGCGTAGGCGAACCGTAGTAGCTGACCATCACACCTGTCAACATACCTGGATGCGCGCGACCCGTACGAACTTTACTAAAGGTGCTTTCAAGCGCTTCCAAGGTTTTTTGCATGCGCGCTTCGCCGTCTTGCTTAATTTCTTGAATCATGAGGTATCCTTATTTATCGCTACCGACAAATCATTTATTGTTTATTATAAAAACTATTCAGGTGTTTTCACAGATAAGCAGCTGTCTTACTTCTGCCTATCTTTTATCATATTTTTGGGTACGTTATTAATGATAGACGCGTGTGCCCTCATTCTCGCCCATCACAACATTTAATAAAGCATTAGGCTTATTCATATCAAAGACTTGTAATGGTACATCGTGCTCACGACATAATGCGATGGCAGTCAAATCCATAACTCCAAGCTTTTGCTCTAACACCTCATCAAAGGTCAGACCATCATATTTTACCGCATCGCTATGTAGGCTTGGGTCTTTATCATAAACACCATCTACTTTGGTCGCTTTTAGAATCAAGCCTGCTTCAATTTCAATACCACGTAAGCAAGCAGCCGTATCAGTGGTAAAGAATGGATTGCCCGTACCCGCGACAAAGATACATACTTCGCCATTTTTAAGATAACGAATCGCATTACGGCTGCTATAACTTTCAGTGACTTCACCAATCGGCAGGGCTGACATTAGGCGCGTTTTGATATTACGGCGCTCAAGAGCATCACGCATTGCAAGGCCATTCATAACGGTTGCAAGCATGCCCATTTGATCGCCAGTGACGCGGCCGACCAAACCCTCTTTTTGTAATTGGGCACCGCGATATAAGTTACCACCACCGACCACGATACCCACTTGGACACCAAGCCCGCGCAAATGGGCGATAGATAAGCTCATCTTATCAAGCACTTCAGTATCAATACCCATATCTTTCGTACCCGCTAAGGCTTCACCAGAGAGTTTTAGCAAGATACGAGAATAACGCGGGTTTTTGTCAGACATGAGGTCACCTTGTCAGTATTGAATTATAATTAAAGTTATCGGTAATATACAAATAGAGTTTACTTTGAGACTTGACGGCATTGCCCAACTTAAGGATAAGCAGGTACAAAGGTCAAATTGCGCTAATTGTAGCAAAAACTGCCCACGATTGGGCAATTTTCATGCGCCTATTACAGTGACTGCTTAGCCTTTGTAACTGGCAAACAAATCATATTCACTAGCATCGTCGATAGTAACCGTTAAGAACTGCCCAACTTTGACGTGAGCGTCAATATCATCGACATAGACATGACCGTCAATCTCTGGTGCGTCAGCATAGCTACGGCAAATCGCAACACCTTCTTCTCTATCAATTTCGTCGACCAATACCATCAAGGTTTTGCCAATTTTCTCTTGCAGTTTTTGGGCTGAAATATCTTGCTGTAACGTCATCAAACGCTCGTAACGTTCTTGCTTGACATCTTCTGGCACATGATTTGGCAAGTCATTGGCAACCGCACCTTCAACTTCTGAATAGGTAAAGGCACCAACGCGATCAAGACGGGCTTCTACCAACCAATCAAGCAAGCATTGGAAATCTTCTTCTGTCTCACCAGGGAAGCCAACAACGAAGGTTGAGCGAATGACGATATCAGGGCAAATCTCACGCCATGCATGGATACGCGCCAAGGTGTTTTCGCTGTGCGCTGGACGCTTCATTGCTTTTAGGATGCGATGGCTGGCATGTTGGAATGGAATATCAAGATAAGGCAATAATTTTTTCTCGCCCATTAATTCTACGACTTTATCTACATGCGGATACGGATAAACATAGTGCAGACGCACCCAAATACCCAAATCGTTTAACGCTTGGCATAAGTCATAAAATTTTGACTTCAGCGGCATACCATTCCAAAAGCTGGTCTTATATTTCAAATCTAGACCATAAGCAGAAGTATCTTGCGAGATAATCAATAGCTCTTTCACGCCAGCATTTTTCAGCGCCAGCGCTTCATTCATCACACTATCAATCGGACGCGACACCAAATCTCCGCGTAAGCTTGGAATAATGCAAAAAGTACAACGGTGGTTACAACCTTCTGATATTTTTAGATAAGCATAATGGCTAGGCGTTAATTTGATACCTGCCTCATTAATCAAATCTATTTTTGGATCGTAACTCGCATCCAAACTGCGGTCCGGCTTAGGCACATGCAGCGAAACGGCTCTAATCACTTCATCGTAAGCGTGTGCGCCGGTTACTGCTAATACAGCAGGATGCATTTCACGGATTTTATCGGCTTCTTTACCGAGACAACCCGTCACAATCACTTTACCGTTTTTACTAATCGCTTCACCGATGGCATCGAGCGACTCTTGTACTGCTGACTCGATAAAGCCACAAGTATTGACTACGACTAAGTCGGCACCTTCATAGTCACTGGCAACTTGATAACCATCACGGCTAAGCTCAGTGATAATGCGCTCACTATCGACCAAGGCTTTTGGACAACCTAGAGACACAAATCCAATCTTTGGTGCGGCATTGACAGGGGCATTGGTCGTTGCTGTTGTCGTTTTAGCTGAAGCTGCTGAAACTACCTCGCTGCTTTGTTCGACACTACGATTTTGATTATGAT
This sequence comes from Psychrobacter sp. LFX-11D, assembly GCF_904846475.1. Classification (NCBI taxonomy): domain Bacteria; kingdom Pseudomonadati; phylum Pseudomonadota; class Gammaproteobacteria; order Moraxellales; family Moraxellaceae; genus Psychrobacter; species Psychrobacter sp. LFX-11D. The sequence goes on along the minus strand of NZ_CAJHAV010000004.1, from coordinate 79,537 downwards.
TGGCTTTATGATGGTAAGGTTGAACACTGTCCGTCGAGCTTTGCGCAGGCATTGCTGTCGGCTTAGCAGGATTAAAGAGAGTGGCAGTGTCTTTTGGTATAGAAGCTGGCTGTGAAGGGGCTATAGTCGTATTAACGGACTCGGTAGAAATATTGGGCATGGCTAACCTTGCTAGAGATAAATTGGCTGTGCGCATTGTACGTTTTTTTTACAAAAATCGCCAGTTTTGCCGCCCTATAGTGTTGATTTATGGTTAAATATTATATCGAGCCTCTATTTATCTAGGTATTACTCATGACCGCTGATTTTATAAGCACAAAACCAACGCCTGACTTAACCTTTATATCGCAGCATTTGTTCACGGCTATCTTGTGGGTCAATGATGAATTGTCTATTACTTGGCTAAATGCCCAAGCTGAGCAGCTACTGGCGATCAGTAGTGGACGATTGCTTAATCAGTCGGTGTTGATGCTGCTTGCGCCCGAAGAGTTGAAAACCAAAAGCAGCACACTTATTGACAGTCCAAAAGACAAAACCTGCTCTTTGACTGAACGCTTTTTTCAAGCGAAGCAGTATCAACAACCTTTTATTGACCATGACCATCTGATAAACAGCCCATTAAATGGCAACTTATCACTCTCGATTGACTATAGCGTGACCCCTGTTATCTATCAGCAGCAAAATTACTTTATTATAGAGATATGGGGCAAAGACCGCCAAAGTCGCATCTCAGAAGAACAGCGCCAACAGCAGCAATACAATGTTGCGCGTCATATGCTGCGCTCGGTTGCTCATGAAATCAAAAATCCGTTGGCTGGTATTCGCGGTGCCGCGCAATTATTGCAGCGTCAATTTATCAAATTTAGTGAGCGCTCTTTTAATACTCACACTACTGATACTGACTACCCTAGCCTTATATCGAGCCCGACCTTAAACCCTGATAACCATCTACAGAAAACCACTGACAAATTACGCAGCTATACCGACATCATTATCTCAGAGACAGATCGCCTCACTCAGCTGATTGGGCAGTTTCTTGGTTCCAATCAATTACCACATTGGCAAATGCTCAATGTTCATGAGCCAATAGAGCATGTTTTGGCATTGATCATCCATCAATATCCGCAAGTTTTATTACAGCGTGACTATGATTTATCGTTACCTGAACTCTGTGCTGATAAAGACCAGTTGATTCAAGTCTTCTTAAACTTAATTAATAACGCTTGCGAATCCATGACGGAATTTGCACAAACACTGCAGCAAAGCGTGCCAGCCGTATCCAGTCAATTAACATCAGATATTCCACTTAATAATCTTGATTTTGACGATGGCTATCAACCCAAACTCCATATTCAAACACGTGTTGCCTTTCAACATACGATTGCTGGGCAGCAACATAAACAAGTACTACAAGTTGCTATCACCGATAATGGTTCTGGCATTCATCCTGATATCATTGGGCAGATATTCTTCCCAATGGTGACCAGTCGCGCGCTAGGAACTGGGCTTGGTTTATCCATTGTGCAAGATATTATCAGCCGTCATCATGGTATGATTGATGTCAGCTCTACTCAATCGCAGGGCGCCAGTACAAATACTAATGTCGATAATAAAAACAGCCATTATAGTCAGACCCGTTTTACTCTTTATTTGCCTTTTCATCAGCCAATTGCTGAAAATTAATGCCTTCACCTCAATTCTTCTCACTGCTTATTAGGCTAAATACATGACCCAGTATAATGACACCCAATCTCTTACAAGCAATGAGCGAACACCAATGGTCACGGTCAATAACAACCCTGATAATGAGCTTGCTACTTTATGGCTCATTGATGATGATGCGGCGCTGCGTATGGTGCTTGCAGATACTTTTGAAGACGCTGGATTGACAGTTATCAGCTTTACCCAAGCACAAGCAGCGTGGACACGCCTCAATGATATTCTAAAATCGTCAGAGTCAATCGCCTTGTTACCTGATGTGATATTGACCGATATTCGTATGCCGATGATGGATGGTCTATCCTTTAGTGACTGGGTACACAAGCACTTTCCTAAGCTTCCGATTGTCATTATGACAGCGCATTCAGACCTTACTTCTGCCATTAGCAGCTATCAGACTGGTGCATTTGAATATCTACCCAAGCCGTTTGATTTAGATGATGCGGTCGCAACGATTTATAAAGCCATTAATTATCAGCCGAATCTAGTCATATCAAACCATTCAATCGAGTCTAATACGAATGTAAGTGCTGATACCAAAGAACAGCCTGTGAACAAATCAAATGCAGCCAAATCAGCTAGAAAAATCCCTAAAGCTGCTGAAAGTAAAACTCATGAAAAACCCAAACCCCAAACTAATAACAATCCAAGCGGCATCATTGGTCAATCACAAGCCATGCAAACGGTATTTCGTGCCATTGGTAGACTTGCGCACTCACCGATTACCGTTTTAATCACTGGTGAATCAGGTACAGGTAAAGAGTTGGTCGCTAGCGCCTTACATCAGCACTCACCGCGAAACAATAAAACCTTTATTGCACTAAATATGGCAGCAATTCCCCATGATTTGATTGAGTCTGAATTGTTTGGTCATGAAAAAGGCGCATTCACTGGCGCCACAACTTCACGCCAAGGTCGTTTTGAGCAAGCAGATGGCGGCACGTTATTTTTAGATGAAATCGGCGACATGCCTTTTAGTACCCAAACGCGGCTGCTACGAGTGCTGGCAAACGGTGAGTTTTTTCGCGTGGGTGGTCAGCAGCCCGTCAAAGTAGATGTACGCATTATTGCCGCTACCCATCAAAACTTGGAAGAATTGGTCAAACAAGGCAAATTCCGTGAGGATCTATTTTATCGCCTGAATGTCATTCGCCTGCCATTGCCGCCCTTACGGACTCGCCGCGAGGACGTACCAGCATTAACCACTTATTTTATGCAGCGCGCTGCTGAGCAAATGAATACGGCACCAAAACAGCTACATCCGGCAGCAATGCAAATGATGCAATCTTTTGAATGGCGCGGTAATGTCCGTCAACTTGAGAATGTCTGTCTCTGGCTGACAGTAATGGCGACTGGCGACACCGTTATGATCGATGACTTGCCTCCAGAGTTGCTCGAAAACATCTCCTCTACTCTAGACAATCAACAGCATCATATATCCTCACAAGACGCTATTGAAAATAATTATCTACAAAGTCAGGATACTTTTGGTACCCAAAGCTGGCAACAAGCTTTAGCTATTTGGGCGAAGCAGTCACTACAAGCTGGCGCAACCGATATTTTACAGACAGCAACACCTGAGTTTGAACGGGTCTTGCTAACCGCAGCGCTCCATCATAGCGGCGGCAAAAAGATAGCTGCTGCCAATTTACTTGGCTGGGGACGCAATACGCTGACACGTAAATTACAACAGCTGAACCTTTCATCATATCAAGAGTAATATTAGTGTGAATAAAGTGATAAAAAATATGAATTAAAAAATCAATAATATCAATTATTTATGATATTCAGCAAAAAAAATGGCTAAATAATTAAAAATAAGTGCAAATAGGGCTTGCCAAACTATTCAAACTCTATATAATAGCCAACCACTGAGACGCACTACCGAATCAGTTATTTATCTCGATGGGGTTTGAATATCAACACCAAAGATGATAAGGTAACGAAAATGGGGCTGTGGCGGAATTGGTAGACGCACCAGATTTAGGTTCTGGCGCCGTAAGGTGTGAGAGTTCGAGTCTCTCCAGCCCCACCATTTTCGGATAGTACATCTTAGACCAAATATTAAAGCCTGCTTTTAGCAGGTTTTTTTGTGTCTGGGATTTACTAGATTTATCCTTTCAACCTTAGTTATTGAGTTCGGTTACCTTGCCATATTCCATACTTTCTAAATCTAAAAGCATCTCATTCATACTCTGATACCTTTTCTCTATCTGCTTCGCCAATGCCTTATCAATAACATCCTGATAGCGACTATATTCTAATGGCAAGGTCGGAACAGACTGTTGGCAATGTTGTGTCGCCCAATCAATCATTGGATCACTACTTTGAGCATCAATGGCAAATGGTCGCTCGCCGACTAATATCTCATACAACATAATCCCAAAAGCGTATATATCGCTTTGAACCGTTGAGCCATACCCTTGCCAACGCTCAGGAGCAAGATAGGCAGGCGTGCCAGCAATATTTGCTACACTGGGCTGACAAAGAGTGCGCGCTAAAGCAAAATCCGTCAATAATAAATCAAACGTGATACGGCTATTATCCGCATTATTTGGCAAAAAACCTTCTAGCAAAATATTACTGGGCTTAATATCATTATGTAGCCAGCCGATATTATGTAAATGGTAAATAAGATTGGCAGATTGTAGGATAAATTGATTCTTTTGTGCATGTGTTAATAATAAATGCTTTTGAGCGCTCAGCTGATTTGCCAAGCTGCCATTTGGATAATAAGGCAGGACAAGGATAGTCAGCTGTTGCAACTGCGCTAATATTTTCGAAGTAATATTTTCATAAAACAATAGTGGTGGTACGATAGCGGAAAGGCTATTTTGAAGATTATTTTGATTATTTGATAAGTTGTTTATAGATGTTAGGACGTCAGCTTCATAGATCAAATCAGACAGGTCTTGATGAGCATTAGCATATAACTGCCATTTAATCATTACGCGCCCAAACTGCGAGTGTTGGGCACGCGTTAAACCTTGATAATCAAATTCACTACCATTATGTTGCTGACTGAGTCGTTGATGCGAGATCTCGCTATAATTTAGGCTGAAAAAGAATGCCGTTAATACTGGCAGGATTTGCTGCGCTTGCACTCGTAACGCTTGTTTTGCATCTGCTTGTACTACACGAGGAATACTGGCACTATTTTTCATGGTAAAGTGATGCCTTTATATATCTAGTAAGCCAAACGTCATTGTAATTTTTATAAGCGACTGATTATTATGCCCCAATCTACTAAGCCCGTTATGAATTATGCTCTGCCAGACCATTTATTAGATCTGCTCAGTCAGTATCTGCAAGAGCAGGTCACGCCAACTATTGAGATTGATCCTGCGCAGCTGGCTTATCGCTGGGTCGGTGGGCAGACTGGACATTTAGAGCCGTTGGCAGTTAATTTGTCTTTAAATTTAGATGACTTACATGGTATCGACACGCAAAAATCAAAGCTGGTACAGAACACGCGTCAATTCCTCAAAGGCTATCCTGCCAATCATGTCTTAATGACAGGGACACGCGGCGCTGGTAAATCATCGCTGATTCGAGCATTGCTTCAAGCCTATCATGATGAAGGTCTGCGCATTATCGAAATTGCCCGAGACGACTTACGGATGCTTGATAAAATACGGGCAGCGATTAAAGCCTTACCAGCTGACTGCAAATGTCGCTATGTGGTGTACTGTGATGACTTGGCATTTAATGGTCAAGATGAAAGCTACCGCACCTTAAAAAGTGTGTTAGACGGCTCGCTGGATTCAGAGCAAGACAAATTATTGGTTTATGCAACCAGTAACCGCCGCCATCTACTACCGCAGCTCATGAAAGACAATGTTAATATTTATAATGGTCAAACCGATGAGGTTAACCCTTATGAGACCATTGATGAGACGGTGTCTTTATCTGACCGTTTTGGTTTATGGCTGTCCTTTCATCCAATGGATCAAAACACGTATTTATACATTGTGCATCATTATTTATCTATTCAGCAAAAAACTGATGCTAAAACTAGTCATGATGACATGTACGGTGATGCAGCAAATAAAGGTGCAGACAGCATTGATGAGTTACCCACCCATATCAGATCAGCCGCATTACGCTGGGCATCAGAACGCGGTGGACGCTCTGGTCGAGTGGCGTATCAGTTCAGTCGTTATTGGATAGGACAGACCCAATTGGCAGCTGAAGACAGTCAGTCTTAAAAACTCATATCATGTATTTTTATGGTCGCGTGCAGAGCCTAAATACTGTACGCGACTGCCTATATTATCACCCACTTCTTCCGCTGTTCCATTCACCAGATATTGGTCAAAATCTGCTGCCAGCCATAGATTACCTTGGTAAACACTTTCGGTATCCAATCGAATATGCGCCATATTTGGCGTACTGCTATTTGGATTATCAAAGCTCTGATAACGGGCGCTAAAATGAGTGAGAATTAAGTTCTTAAGCCCATTGTTTTGGGCAAATCGACCCAATAACTGCGCGCTACTATGCATTGGATCAAAATCTGGATTTTTTGCCTGAATCTTATTTAATACTTCATGAGTATATGTAGCTTCATGAACGAGTAAATCCGTATCGACTATAGCATTGTTAAGACACTCTGGCGTATCGTTATCTCCAGCCACCACTACCCTTGTATGCTGACTCTCATTATCGACATAATCTGTTGAACGAAGCTTGCGACCGTCTTCGGTTATAACGTCTTCGCCCTGTTGCAGTCTGCTCCACAGCGCGCTGGCTGGAATATTATCTGCTATCAGCTTGTTCTTATCAAGGTGGAGACGACTTATCGTCTGGGTGATACCAAAGCCATAAGAGGGAACGCGATGCGATAACGGCGTGATACCAATCTCAAGCTGATGTTGATTGTCAAAGCGGATAGTTACCTGAGCTTTATTTTTACTATCTTGCTCAGATAGCAAATCTTCTATCGCCATAAAGTTAATAGGAAATGGAAAGTGCAATTCGGTAGTCAAAATAAGAGCATCAAGCAGTGTGGCAATCGCTTTTGGTGCAAGCAGTATCAGCGGCGCAGTACGTCCTGACATTGCCGCACTCGCTAACAACCCCGGCAAACCATAGCAATGGTCGCCATGCACATGAGTAATGCAAATCGCTTGTAACTGATGTAAAGATAACTTGGTATGTAAAAGCTGATGCTGCGTACCTTCACCGCAATCAATCAATAACCACGGCCGTGATTTCTTGTTTTGCCGTTGATTTGTCCCTGAGCTATAAGGGTTGAGGCACTCGATGGCAAGCGCCGTTACATTACGTTGCTTGGTTGGCACACCTGCTGCGGTACCCAAAAAAGTGAGTTTTAGCATCGCTTATCTCTCCTGGTTATCATTACGAGCCATTATGACAACTGACATATCATGGTTTTTTTGCCTTCAATCATCTGTCCACCATTTGCCGTACATTCATTGACCATATTGGATTCATACGACTTCCAGCCACCATAGAAGCTGGCAATGCATAGAATCACTACCAACAGTTTTTGTGACCATGCTTTAATAGAAACTTGCTGACTATTCACATTATTATCAAACTCATTAAGTAGTTGTTCATTAGCACTGTTGGTATGGTCGGTATTATTCGACTTATTCAAATCTGTCATTTTTCATCCTAAAAAAAGGGTTTGTCTATAAATAAACAAAGCCCTTTATTGTTATATTAAATCAATAATTAATAATAAGCGTCGCACTTAAAACCGTAGACGACCGCCCTTTTCTTCTGCACGCTTAAAGGCATCACGTTCTTCACAACGCTTAAGCCAAGTTAAGATATTGGTATATTTACTACTGTCTAAACCTGCGCCTGCATTGGCACCGACCACAGCCAGATGCATCTGAATATCAGCGGCGCTAAATTCTGCTCCGGCAAACCAATGGTTGTCTTGTAAATGCTGCTCCATCATATCGAGTATGGCAGTCAAGCTTTTGCTTATCATGCTTTTTTCGACTTGCTTTTTGATGCTTTTACTCACAGGTTTAATCAGCATCGGCGACTGCTCAACCACTTTAGTAAATACCAAACGCATGACCAACGGTGGCATCACTGATGCTTCGGCAAAGTGTAGCCAAAGCGTATAGGCCTCCCACGCCGCTTCATTATCATCAGCAGGCTTAAACTGCTTTTCTTTATCATAGTGCTTTAATAGATACTCGATGATAAAGCCTGACTCAATCAGCACACGACCATCGACCTCTAGCATCGGTGCATGACCGAGCGGGTGTATTTGCTTTAAACTGTCAGGGGCACGGTACGCTTTGTTACGCTGGTAGCAGGTCAGTTGGTAGTCGGCATTCAGCTCTTCTAATAGCCATAAGATACGAAATGAGCGTGAGTTTGCCAAGTGATGAAGGTGTAGCATAAACCATCCTTATAATAAGTTTTTAGTATTCAATAGCAGATTTTATAAGTCAATTCTTCAATATTCTGTTTAAATAAAGGAGTTTAATAAATCAAACAACCCGATTTAAGTCAATAATAATGCTTGATAATAACTCACTTACTGTTTTTATTATAGCTTTACTATGTAGCTTGACTTATCAAACCACTTTTATCGGGCCACACTACTTATCATTACATCAATAACTACTTTGAATCTAACGCTTGGATTTTACGCGTGATTTTATCTATTCGCTGTTGGTATTTCCTGATTTTACGAAAACGGTGCGCCTTTAATACCCCTTCTATACGATGGTCGATAAAACGGCGACGCGGTGGAAAACTCCCAATTTGCGGCTCTCGGTAACCATGCAAATGATTGTCACGGCGTCGGATAAGAAAGCCTTTCATGCTATCAGCAATCATAATAAACAATGCCAGTGTAATCATGCCATACATGAATAACGAGCCTCCTTCATCCAGACTTTGATTTAACACAGTAATAGATAATACAAATAGCAGCATAGGCTCTATGTAGCTGAGCGCTCCAAATAACGACACTGGCAGCTTACTACTAGCAACCATAGTTAGAGACATGGCAAGCGCACTAAAAGCGCCTAGCAGGGGCAATATGTACCAAAATTTGGTATTTTGCGCCGCTACACTAAAGCCGCCGCTGCTATAAAGCATAATTAGCACCACTGGCGTCAGTAACGTCAAATCTGATAACAGACCTGTAATAGGCGGCACAGCAAGCTTACGACGTAGCAAATAATAAGGCGGATAACCCAAGCATGCAAATGCGGTTACCCAAGATATACTGCCATATTGCAATATATCATAGCCGATACCGAGCGCAGCACATATCGCTGCTAACCATTGCAAAACACTCATATGCTCATGATAGAAAAAACGCCCAATCACAATCATGACCAACGGCAATAAAAAATAGCCCAAGGTCACATCAAGACCAAAGCCATTGACCGGTCCCCACATAAACAGCCAAATCTGCCCACCTAAAATTGGGGTTGGCAGTACAAAAATAATCCACTCTTTTGGCGTCTTTAGTGTTTTGAGATAATCAAATACATGCTGCCACTGTTTTGTAAGACTGACCAATAGCACTAGGCTCAGGAGCATCATCAATACACGCCACGAAGCCACCTGCGTACCCGTTAATGGCAGCATAAATAGCCCAAATAGAAACATCAAAGAAAACAAAAAACTTGATGATACTGAAGCCAAAGTTCCCTGAACGGTCTGATTGGTCGTAAGCATAACAACAGCCTTAAAAAACAGAAAAAAAACAAAGCCTCCAACGATAACGTCAGAGGCTTTTTTTATAAAAGGTAATAAAAGAATAGACCAAAAAGCTAACTAATAAAAGCGTTATTCATCAGTCTCAGTTTCTGTATGACTAGTATCATCAAAGTCTGTCTCTGTAGCATCACTATTCGCCGCATCAACATCCATCTGTTCTTGACCTTTTACTTCAAACGTTCCATCTTCTCTCATTGCATCAATCAGCTCATTGTTACCCTCTTCGTGCTCAACACGCGCCATAGCAACCAGTTTTTCATCTTTTGATAAACGAATCAGCGTGACACCTTGGGTATTACGACCAGAGCTTGCTACATGCTCAACTGGGGTACGTACTAAAGTACCTTTGTCTGAGATTAAAATAATATCGTCTGTAGAGTCCACCTTGGTAGCACGAACCAGCGCACCATTACGCGTGCTAGTTTTAATAGCGATAACACCGCCACCGCCACGATTTTGGGTGTTGAACTCATCGATAAAGGTACGTTTACCAAAGCCATTTTCACAAGCAATCAGAATCTCGCGGACATCATCTTCGATAACAACCAATGATTTGATAAACTCATCAGTAGCCAGACGCATACCACGGACGCCTTTTGCCGTACGACCCATCGCACGAGCATCAGTCTCATTAAAGCGAATCGCTTTACCACTTGACGCAAATAGCATGACTTCTTGGCCACCATTGGTGATACGAGCACTCACCAATTTATCGCCTTCTTCCAAGCCAACCGCAATCAAACCGTTCGAGCGAATATTGGCAAACTGTTTCAGCTCTACCCGTTTTACCGTACCATTTGCCGTTGCAAAGAATACAAAAGGCGGCTCTGCTTGCGTGCTGTCGTCTAATAGATCATCATCATTATCTACTGGAGCATCTGCTGATGTTTCGCCTTTGACCGATAACTCTTCTACTATTTTTGGAATAGGCAATATCGTTGTGACCGTTTCATCAGCATTTAAGCCAATCAAATTCACTAATGGACGTCCACGGGCACCGCGGCTGGCGATAGGCACTTCAAAACCACGTAAACTAAAGACGCGACCTGTATCAGTAAAGCACAGTACGGTTGCATGCGTTGAAGTCACAACTAAGTGATCAATCACATCGTCCTCTTTCATCGCCGTCGCTGATTTGCCTTTACCGCCACGTTTTTGCGCGACATAATCATCAATGGGCTGCGTTTTCGCATAACCAGTACGTGATACCGTCATCACAACCGTTTGCTCTGGGATCAAGTCTTCACGGTTAAAGTCCATACGCGAATCAATAATATCGGTGCGACGCTCATCACCAAAATTATCACGGATTTCAATCATCTCGTTTGAGATAATGGTCATTAGCTTATCAAAATCACCAAGAATAGATTCTAAATGGGCAATTTCACGCAACAAGTCTTGGTATTCTTCGGTTAATTTATCTTGCTCAAGACCAGTTAGGCGATGCAGCTGCATGTCTAAAATCGCATTTACTTGCTCAAGCGATAAGCGATAGCTTTCTTGATTATTAATCAGACCAAACGGCGCTTTTGGATCTTCGCCTTCGATAAAGTCAGGACGTACCGACTGGCTGCCTGCAGCGGTTAGCATCGCTACAACACTGCCTGAACCCCAGATATTACTGAGTAAGTTTTCACGAGCCAAGCCGCGGTTTGCAGAGGCTTTAATTGTCGCAATAATCTCATCAATGTTCGCTAGTGCAACGGTCAATCCTTCAAGCAAATGACCACGGACACGGGCTTTATTGAGCTCAAAAATGGTACGGCGCGTTACCACTTCTTGGCGATGGCGTACAAATGCTGCAATCAGCTGGCGTAAGGTCAATAGCTTCGGTTGACCATTGTCAAGCGCCACCATATTGATACTAAAGCTCGATTCTAGCGGCGTTTGCAGGAACAAGTTGTTAACGATCACTTCCGCTGTTTCGCCACGACGTAAATCAATAGCGATACGCATGCCGTCTTTATCAGACTCATCACGAATCTCGGTAATACCTTCGATTTTTTTGTCACGCACAAGTTCTGCAATACGCTCAATCAGCTTGGCTTTATTGGTTTGATAAGGCACTTCGGTGAAAACAATACGCTCACGGTCACGGTTGACACCCGTCTCACTCATCGGCTCAATAATATATCGACCACGTACATGCAAGCGACCTTTACCAGTACGATAAGCATCTAAAATACCCGCACGACCATAGATAATACCGCCCGTTGGGAAGTCAGGACCTGAGATATGCGACATCAACTCTTCGGCAGATATTTGCGGATTTTCAGCATAAGCTAAGCAAGCGTTAATCACTTCAGTTAGATTGTGCGGCGCCATATTGGTCGCCATACCAACTGCAATACCGGTTGCACCGTTAATCAATAAGTTAGGAATACGCGCAGGCAAGACGCTTGGCATACGCTCAGAGCCATCGTAGTTGTCTTCCCAATCAACGGTATCTTTATCCAAGTCAGCAAGCATTTGGTGGGTCAACTTGGTCATACGCACTTCGGTATAACGCATCGCTGCCGGAGGATCATCATCAATTGAGCCAAAGTTACCTTGACCATCAACCATCGGGTAACGCAAGCTAAAATCCTGTGCCATACGTACGATGGCATCATAGACGGCACTATCGCCATGTGGGTGATACTTACCAATGACATCGCCGACCACACGTGCAGATTTCTTGTAGGCTTTGTTATAGTCATTAGACAATACATGCATCGCATACATCACACGGCGGTGTACTGGTTTGAACCCATCACGCACATCAGGCAGCGCGCGCGAGACGATCACGCTCATCGCATAATCCAAATAGGACTGCTTTAATTCGTCCACAATGGCAATAGGACTGACCGATTCGCTCATATACACTCCCTCACTCACATCTACTCTCTAGCATTGGCATATCTAAGCCATAATGGGCAACAATAACGGCACCAAAGCGCCGTTATATAATAAATACAGTGACCATCAAAAAAGGCTTAGCAATCATTCAAATCTATAGAGAATTAGCGATAGTTTTAATGTTGAATAAAAGAAGCTATTTTAGCACAAATTTGTTGATTTAGGGGGTTCTAGGTGCTATTAAAATCAAGCAAAACAGTTCAGTAATTGCTACTTTTTGCATCAATTACCATGATTCAAAAACCTTTCCCAACAGCATTGATATCACTGGCTAATTTTGCCATTGATATATATAAAGACCGTTTTTTAGCAATACCATTTAACGCCCACTTTTTTCAAATAGCGCGTCATCAGAGTTGGGTGTTAATGCAATTTAAAAACAATCCTAAAAAGACGTCAACGCTAGATTAGCGCCCTGCTTTATTGTACGATACGCCACCATACATCCTCCGATATAGACAACTCTTTATGCCAACCAATCCTCAATATATTAATAATAGCGATGCGGTAGACTCTACAGAAAATGTGACAGTACAAGCGTTAAAAGAAGATGTGCGTACTGACCGCAGCTTTGATGCGATTGCCGATCATTTTGAGAAAAAGGTCTATGGTGGCTTAAAGGGAGACATTCGATTAGCAGTATTGCGCCGTGATCTTTTTGAATACTGCGCGCAGATGAGCAGCACTCTTGGGCGACCTTTACGTATTTTGGATGTAGGCGCAGGGCTTGCGCAAATTGCGATTGAGCTTGCGACTCAAGGACATACACTGGTCATCAATGATATCTCAGCCAATATGTTAGAGAAGGCCCAAGAGCGCGCTGCACAAAGTAGTGCAAAAGATGAAAAATTGAATATTACGTGGTATGTATGCCCCTATCAAGAGCTTGAAGAAAAGCTGGCTGACAAGACGGAGAAATTTGATTTAATCATGTGTCATGCGCTACTTGAATGGTTGGCAGAGCCTGCCGCGGTAATGGACTTTTTTGACCAGCAATTATCCGATAATGGAGCATTATCGCTGTGCTTTTATAATCCAGCGAGTTTTGATTATCGTAACTTGATAATGGGTAATTTTAACTTATTAGATAACACTGAATATAAAGCCGACAATAAAAAGAGCCTAACGCCCAATCATCCGGTTGCAAAGGAAGAGGTTGAAGCTTGGCTACAGGCGCATGAGTATCAGACTCTGATCGCCAGCGGACTGCGCGTATTCCACGATTATTCGCCACTAAAACGTGGTGGGCATAACGATCCTGAAGCGGTCATACGTATGGAGTTACGTTACTCGCAACTGGATCCCTATAAGTGGCTTGGGCGCTACTTACATCTACTAGCGACGCGTGTCTCTTTACAACTTTAATATCGTGCGTCCTTTCGGTAAAGACAACTTAATAAACGCTATCATATGTCCTCAAACCGCTCTGACCTATCGTACTCCGACCACGTGGTGGCGTTGATGTCTTTTTCATCAAATACCACCACATGCTCGAGTATAGGCAAGATACCGATTTGGGTGCCGACTTCATGATTATGATGACTGGCGACCAATGATAATACCGTTTGACCATCATCCAGTTGCAAGCGATAGAGATAATTGGCACCGCGAAATACCCGACCAACCACTAAGGCAGTCTGCGTACTGTCATCATCATGGATAATGTCATCGGGACGCACCAATACCTTAATCGGCGTACCATTCGGATAGTCGTATTCACAATACTGCGGCTGACCGGACGCATCGTAGACTTCCATCCGTCGATAAATATCACCAAGCGCCGTCTCAACATGACCTTCTTTGATGATGCCGTCTATCATCGCGCCTTCACCGACGAACTCAGCGACAAACGGGCTGACCGGTTCATGATATAGCTCACTTGGGGTTGCCCACTGTACTAGCTTACCTTTATGCATGACCCCGACTTTATCAGCGAGCGCAAACGCTTCATTTTGATCATGAGTGACCAAAATAGCAGTGGTATTGGTACGTTTGAGGATATCACGAACATTCATGGCCAGTGACTCACGCAATACCACATCCAAGTTCGAAAACGGCTCATCGAGCAGTAATAACTTAGGCTTTGGAGCCAATGCACGAGCCAATGCCACCCGCTGCTGCTGTCCACCTGAGAGCTCGCTTGGGCGTTTATCGGCATGTTCAGACAATTCTACCAGCGCTAGCATCTCAGCAACACGGGCTTTTTTGTCGGCAGCAGACCATTTATTGAGACCAAAGCCGATATTTTTTGCCACGCTTAAATGACCAAATAGCGCATAGTCTTGAAATACCATCCCCATGCCGCGCTTGGCAGGCGCAACAGCAAATGAGAGTCGCGCTGCTTGCTCTGTCAGCCGCTGATTGTTAAGCGTGATTTTGCCGCTACGACTCTCTTCTAACCCTGCAATCGCTCTTAATGCCGTGGTCTTACCACAGCCGCTATAACCTAAAAAACAACCAATTTCACCTTGCTGTAGGTTCAGTGACAAACCATTGACCACTATGGTGTCGTCATAGCCAACCACCAAATCTTGTACACTAAAATACGGCTGAATGCCGGTAGTATCATGGTGCTGAACGAAAGTGCTATCTAAACTAGCAACACCTTGTCGTAATTCTCTTTCCGCTACAGCTTGAGCCATTTGCGCTTTGGTTATGATAGTCATAGGTGGCTTTTTCACGTTACTTTGTCGTGCTTTACTCTGAGGCTCTACAGAATCAGAGTCTGCTGGATTTATTGAATCGTTCATCAAGTCAGTATACATAGACAGTACCAATAAGCTATTAGTGAAGAAAATCCAGCGTCACAACATTCAAAATATTAGACGTTAAAAACATGAAACTTTAAAAGTGTGAATAACGTGAGAAGCACCAATTAGAATCCGTTGATCATTTAAGCACAATATTTTAATTAAAAAATACGTTAACCCTGCTTATCGCTTTGACGCAGTAATATCCAAACAGGAATAAGACCGACCAATACAATCAACAAACTTGGCAATGCAGCGCGACCCCACATGCCTTCACTGGTCATCTCAAATACCCGGACGGCCAGCGTATCCCAACCTTGACGCCGCGTCATCAAAGTAATCGGCATCTCTTTCATCACTTCGACAAAACCCATCAACAAACCCGTTAATACCCCTGGGCTCAATACGGGCAACATCACTTGTCGCCAGCGCTGAAAAGGACTATCGCTAAGCAACTTAGCAGCTGCTTCTTGATTGACGGTCAAGCGCTGAAGCTGACGGTCTACCGGCTGAAAACTGACCGTCATAAAACGGGTCGATAGAGCCAGCAGCATCACGATCACACTCCCAGATAAAAACTGCGTGGAGGTTATGCCATAAGCAATCAGCTGATTATCCAGCCACGCAATCGGAATAAAGATCCCGACCGCTAATACCGTACCCGGCACCACATAGCCCAAATTGGCTAAAGTAGTCATAAGCTTAGTAGATTTGTCCGGATATTGACGCTTAATCCACGCAATCATAATCGCTAAGACCGCAATAAACGCAGTGGTAATACTAGCAATCATGAGGCTGTTGGTAACAAAATCAATATAGCGGGCATCAAAATCTTGCTGAAAATTTGCCGCTGTCCAATAGATAAGCTGTGCAAACGGGATCAAAAACGCGATCAAAAATACCAGCGTACAAAGCAGCGTCATAGCAAGCTTAGCTGGTTTACTGACTTCAAAACGTTGGCTACTACCTTGGGTAATAATATTACCGCGTTTTGCTTGCCAATATTGTTCAAACAAGACAACGATGAAGACCACACCAATTAATAGTGCTGCCAACTGTGCCGCTGTCGTCAAGCTAAAAAACCCAAACCAAGCTTTATAAATGGCAGTAGTAAAGGTATCAACATTGAATACTGACACCGCGCCAAAGTCTGCTAGCGTCTCCATACTTGCCAGTAGCAAACCACCGATGACCCAAGGTAATGCTTGCGGTAATGCCAACCGAAAAAACACTCGACCACGACTTAAGCCAAGCATCTGCCCAGCTTCAATAGCTCGCCTACCTTGAGATAAAAAGGCTTGGCGCGCCAGCAAATAAACATAAGGATAAAAAGCCAATGACAAGATCAGCCCTGCACCCCAGACGTTACGTACCGACGGAATGGCAGTCGTAACCCCAAAATCTCTTAATGCGGTTTGTAATGGTCCACTAAAATCAACGATACCAACTGTGACAAATGCTAAGACATAAGCTGGCATAGCAAGCGGCAACATCAGCGCCCACGAAAAAAACCGCTGTCCAGGGAAGCGGTACATACTCGTAAGCCATGCCAATGCCGTGCCAATCGTGCCAGAAATTACTGTGACCATTAATAGTAAAATAGCCGTATTTTTGAGGACTTGCGGCAATACGTACTCACGCATATGCCCCCAAATATCAGCGACGGGCTGTGTCCATGACAATAACACGATTAAAATCGGTACTAGCATAAACAACGAAATCAGTCCTAAGACTGATTTCGAGATGATACGTTTACGGGTAGCATGGTCTTGGCGAATAGATTTACTCGTATTGCCTGTCTCATTACTTTCATTGACAGTATTGTTCTGACTTGCAGACGATTCTGGCATTGTTATCATAAGTTGTTACCGTGTCATAAGCATCATAACTCTATTAAATAACTGACAGATTAAATGACTGGCAGACTTTTATTTATAGCCTGCTTTGTCCATCATTTGAATAGCTTGGGTTTGTAATGCACCAAATTTCTGTACATTGATATCGTCTGGTTTGAACTGACCCCAAGATCTAAGCATCTCTGACTCATCAATCCCAACTTTGACTGGGAATTCTTTATCAGCGCTAGCATAAAGACCTTGTGCGTCATCAGAAGACAACCATTCCATCAGTTTCAATGCGCCATCTGCATTGTCTGAACCCGTTACTACGCCAGCACCTGAGATATTAACGTGCGTGCCTGTCGTACCTTGGTTTGCCCAAAATATTTTTACTGGGAAATCAGGCTTTTCATCAAGCAGGCGACCATAGTAGTAGCTATTGGCAATACCCACTTCACACTGACCAGCAGCGATAGCTTCTAGTAGATTGGTATCATCACTGAAAACATCAGTAGCTAAGTTAGCAACCCAACCACGGATGACCGCTTCTGTTTTTTCAGCGCCTAAATGCTCCATCATGCTCGCAACCAATGACTGGTTATAAACCTTTTTCGAGGTGCGTAGACATAATTTGCCTTTCCACTTTGGATCCGCCAAATCTGCATAAGTGGATAATTGATCAGCGCTTACTTTACTTGGGTCATAAAAAATCGTACGGGCGCGCAATGACAAACCTGTCCAGCGACCTTCTGGATCACGATACTTAGCCGGTACATTTGCTTCCAAAACGCTAGAAGCAACAGGTTGCAGTAAACCTTGCTCAGCCGCTTGCCACAAGTTACCTGCGTCAACTGTCAAAAGCATATCGGCTGGGGTATTCTGACCTTCAGCTTGCAGACGCGCCATCAGTGGACCATCTTTGTCTGTAACCAGCTCAACCTTCACACCCGTCTGTTCAGTATAACGATCCAACAATGGCTTGATTAGCTGCTCATTACGTGATGAGTAGATAGTCACTGTCTGTCCATCAGCACTCGCCGCGTTGTCTTTTGCTACTTCTTGCTCAGTGCTTGGCGCTGGCGTTTCGGCATCAACACTTTCTTCTGGCGTCGATGATTTACTACAGCCAGCAAGCGCCAACATCATGCCAAATACGGCAACTGGTAAAGTAAGTTTAGCAGAAGATAAATTTGCACTGATTACATTCAATGACATGGTTTTCCCCATAATAGCGCGGCAGATAGGTAGGATAAAAAGACATTAAAAATCATGGATTGATAGGATTAAAAAGGCCCTAATGTCTGGAAAGCATATACTAATGGAAATGATATTAATTATCAATACATTTATTTAGCCCGATTATTTAGTTAAATAATCGACAATTCATGCTGTATATAGTGGTTTTTTAATGGGGTTTTGATGCCGTTGTAATGAATCTTGCCGCATTTCCAACTAAGACTTATACCAGTTATTATCTTACAATAGCCATTGCCCCAGAATAGCATTGACTGCCGCTTCGGTGCGCAATATTCGTGCACCGATATGTACCGCTTGGCAGCCTTGCCTTGCAAGCAGCTCAACTTCATAATCAATCCAGCCTCCTTCTGCACCGATAAAAACCATGCTTGGTAGTATCGATTTCTGAGGTGATTCAGAGCTTTCTAATTGTTCTTGCACATATTGTGAAAACGATAATTCCGCATAAGGGTGAGCGACAATAGCTCGATTGGTGATTAAGTTTGCCAACTCATCTTCAACAAAGGGCTTAAAGCGTTTTTGCAAACTGATACGCGGCGCGACGGTATCAACGCCTTGTTGCAGACCTTCTAATACGAACTCATCAAGGCGACTCAGCAGCGGGCTTTGCCAGTAGCTTTTTTGCGTACGATAGCTATTAATCAAAATAATATCGTGGACACCAAGCGCGGTCATATCCATAATCAGCCGGCGCAATACTTTGGGGCGTGGCAATGCCAACACTACCGTGAGGTTAAGTTTAGGCGGCGATACTGTTGCTAAATTGACATCACTTAGCAAAATACGCTCAGGCGTCATATCAGCAATGATAGCGCTGCCAAGATTGCCTTCTAACTGCCCAATTTTTAGGGTGTCGCCTACTTTCGCTCCCAGAACTTGGTTAACATGCTCAATTTGTGCCACTGCATTGATATGTGCAGATTTATTAGAGAAGCTTGCAGCCGGTAATAAGATACAGTTCATAGTGGCTCTTAATTTAAATCTTGGCTAACGTTTTGAAGAGCATGCTGCTCGATGACTTTTTCTATCATCGATAATTGACGACTCAATACGGCTTGCTGCTGATCGGTCATCCGCACGCCTGCTTGTCCTGCTTGCTTAGCCAACATTAAATGACTCAGCCAATATTTTAGTTGTTGATAAAGGAGTGTCTCATCATCGGCAGAATTTTGGTTTTCGTTCGCTTGTTCAGTATTATCCATAGCCTGATAAAAAGGGTTGTTTGGCTGATATAACGCCCCAACGCTTGCTAATTTATCCACGACGCTTTGGCAAGATTGCGTATGAACACCCATTAATACCGGTGTCGCCACACTTGCCGGCTCAACTGGATTATGTCCGCCCACCTCGACCAATGAGCCGCCAACCACTGCTACATCGGCAAGAGCATACCAATTCATCAACTCACCCATGCTATCCGCCAGATAGACTTGGGTAGTTATGTCGATAGCTTCTGCTGCACTGCGCCGTGCCATGGTCAAGCCTGAATTTTGAATCAGCGCTGCCACTTCATCAAAACGCTCTGGATGGCGCGGAACGATAATAAGTAGCGCTTTTGCCAATGCAGGGTTTGACAGTAATTGCTGCTGCCATGACAGTACCGTATTCTCTTCACCACCATGAGTGCTTGCTGCCACCCAAATTGGACGATTGACCACGCCCAAATCAATCGCCGTCACACTCGTTTTTTTTGCTAACTCTGTCTGCTCGCTATTTAAAATATCGACATCGATAGTCTTGTCATCATCTGGCTCAGACACATTAGACAATTTAGGCGTATTAATGACCCACTTTAGCGAGCCTGCTACACGGATTTGGGCGCTATGCGCACCCAATTGTCGAAAGCGTTTGGCGGAGTCATTATCCTGCGCAATGATTAAACTCAAATTTTTCATCATGCTGGTGCTGACTGCGCCAATTTTTTGATAGCTTTTAAAAGAGGATGCGGACAGTCGCCCATTCACCAAGATACTTGGCATATGATGCTCAGATAATTTGGTTAAGATGTTTGCCCATAGCTCTGTTTCTACAAATAAGGCAGCAACAGGTTGTACATGAATCAAAAAGCGCTCAATCACCGCCGGACTATCAACTGGCACATAACTGTGACTCAATCGACCTTGCGCAATGTCTTCTGCAAATCGACTGGCACCGCGCGCAAAACCAGTCTGGGTAGTATTGGTCAGCCATATCCGATAACCACGAGACAATAGTGCATCCAATAATGGCGTAATGGTATTGGTTTCTCCCAAAGAGACCGCGTGGCACCAGATGGTTTTATTTCGCTTATTAACATTGATGCTACTGTTTAAATCCGCAGCTGGCAGATACGTTTCTGTGGCTATAGGAGGCGCAGGATAACGCTTACCAAAACGCTGCTCGACTTCTTGCTTATAATTATCCCGCGCATGCGAGCGGCGCCATACCTGCAGGCGATATAACGGCTTTAATAAGCTTATGCCGACTTGATAATATACAGGCGGATTATATACCGCTTGGCTTTGCAGAGGCTGTGCCTGAATAGAAAGATTTTTTGAGGTGTCAGAAGATGGCATGCAAAAGCCCAGATAATTAATGGAGCAGATAATAGGAGTCGCGCACAAAAAACGCACCAATTCTACCTGAATTTATTGCCAAACAATACGTTTTTAAATTCAAGGATGTTGGTCATCGTTTTTTAGACCAAAATAATAATGAGTAAGGCTATTACGATAATGACTGCAAACAGTAGCTGATAGCGCTTAAGGCTATGCTGCTCTTGCTTTTGGGTGTTGATTAACGTTTGTGCTTGTTGCCACTGACCGACCAAGCTTGCCGCTTCGATGTGCCCATTTTCTGCCGCTTGCTCGAGCCAATATTTACCGACCTTAAGGTCTTGCGTAACCCCTACGCCTTGATAATACATTTTACTCAGTAAGCGCTGAGCGCGGCTGTCATTTTTACTTGCCGCTTGTTGCACCCATTCAACCCCAGCCTCTATACCAGCGACTTTATCAGCGCCTTCGTTTGCTATCAGACCTTCGCCGAGCAGCTCATACATCGCCAAGCGCAACATCGCAGCACTGTTTCCTGCATTTGCAGCGTCTTCTAATCCTAGCAGGGCCTGCTGCTTTGCTTGCTGATGCGCCTCTGAAAAGACGACTTGCTTACGGGGTTTTTCTTGCTTGGCAATATGACGTTCAAACTGATCTAAAACCTTGCACGCCTTCTCATATTCAGTTTCGCCCGTGGTCTGTGTTACTTCTATCTCATGTAGCTCTGTTAATAGTTGGCTAAAAATCTCTGGCGTGGGTGGTTTTTTTGCGACTGCCGTGGTTTTTACTGGTTCTACTATAGGTGCTGCCGTTGCGTTTGTTATTTCTATATCTTCTGCTAATGGCATTGATGTAATTGTAGTAGCTGCTGTAGACGATACATTACCCGCTTTGTCATATGAAAGTTGATTTGTCGCCATGTCTATGGACGACTTACTATTCGAATAAAAGGATGTGCTACTATTTTCAGGGCTTACTTTCTCAATAAATGCCTTTTCATTTGCTGTTTGAGTGTTTGGTTTATCTGCTATGGTCGTATTAACCAAATGAGGCTGATGATTTACAGATTTTGGCAATCTGTCACTAACGGCTTGGTATAAGCCGCTAGCGACTTCA
Organism: Psychrobacter sp. LFX-11D; assembly: GCF_904846475.1. Lineage (NCBI taxonomy): Bacteria > Pseudomonadati > Pseudomonadota > Gammaproteobacteria > Moraxellales > Moraxellaceae > Psychrobacter > Psychrobacter sp. LFX-11D. The sequence continues at coordinate 57,700 of NZ_CAJHAV010000004.1, read as the reverse complement.
CCACCTTGCGCCGATTTAAACGCGCGGTCGATATGACCAAATAAACGCATCCCTATCGGTTCTAAAGCAAAGAAAAGCGAGGTATTAGCTTTATCACTGCTATCTTTGGTATTAACATCAGTATCAGCGCCATAAAACATTGCCATATGTTGATAAAAATCATCGGTCGTCAGTACTAATTCAGGATAGCGGGCATCTAGCTCAAACTGACCAAACCAACGCGGCGATTGTTGCCATTGCTGTGCTAATACTCGTCCTGCATAAAACGCCAAAAATACCATAAAATTACGATAGCGCGCATCTTTTAATAACGTTGCTTCATCCCAAATGCTTGTTTTGACCATATCGCGGCGTATCTGAGACAGTAACGTATCTATGCGCTGTAAGCTTGCCAGCGATTCATCCAAACCACAGTGATGCAAATCCACTTCGTAAGCGATACCGCCTGCGACAGCACGCCTTACCAAAAAATCTTGCCAATAACCTGTTGCAATATAATCAAGGGGCGTTAAGGGCGATGCAGACATAAGAAACGCGTATCCTTTAAAAAAGTAAATTAATCATAGAGGCAATGAACTACAGGCAGTTATGCAAAATATAGTGCATACCTTAACTTAAAATATGTAGGGCTACAATAATGGACTAAATAAGCGTATCACATTATCAAACAAGCGTTCAGCCTTATGACGCCGTTGCCACTCATCCAAGGTTAAAAAACGACAGCTTTGTAAATACGAATCTTGACAAGCGGCAACTTGCGCGACCATTTCAGGCGTATAAATCGCCAAACTGACTTCCATGTTCAGGTAAAAGCTGCGCATATCGATATTGACGGTACCAAATATACAATAATCGTCATCTATAACTACTGTTTTGGCATGCAGCAGACCACCCTTAAACAGAGCAATGCTAACGCCCGCTTCTAACAACTCTTGGTAATACGCTTGCGAGGCGTGCTGAACTAAGAATGAATCAACCTTTTCAGGGATAATCAGCGTAACTTTGACCCCGCGCTTGGCTGCCGTCACTAGCGCGCCTGACAAAGCTTCATCCGGTACAAAATACGGCGTTGTGATACAAATACAGTGATTAGCACGATGTAAAACGGTTACTAAGGTATTATAAATAACGTGAGCGGTCACTTGTGGCGCTGAAGGAATCAGCTGCGCGACCACGCCTTTTACCACCGGCATCTGCGGAATCACTGTCGACATCGCACCAGTACAGGGGTTTTCTACATTTTCTAGCCCATCATCCAATACTTTGATGCGACTATTGATGTCATTAATCGTCGGATTGCGCACATATAGCTTACGTGTGTAGCTGTTGACTCGTTGATGCAGCGCATCTAGATTGTCACTGTTTTCCGCCCCGATATCGGTCACCACCACTTTTGCCATTGCAGTCGCAATGCTAATGTCATTATCACTGACACTGCGTATCGCTACATCAATCCATTCACCGACGTCTTTATTCTGCTTAAAAAACTTAGGATCAACCAAATTAAAGCTACCGATATAACCGATATAACCGATATAACCGATATAACCATCAATAACCACGATTTTACGATGATTACGCAAATCTGAACGCTTAAATAACGTTTTAAACAACCCTACTGGCAATGACTGATGGACAAAAACGCCTGCTTTTTCTAATTTTCGATGGGCTTTACTGTTAAAAAAACTAAAACTCCCCACACTATCAATCAGAATATGACACTCAACTCCGCGTTGAGCGGCTGCCATTAACGATTCTATAACATCAAGCACCTGCCCCTTAGGATAAATAATATAAAACTCCATCAAGATACTGCGCTGAGCGGCATTGATGTCATCAATCAAACGTTTAAAAATAATATTGGCGTGTGTCAACAGTTGCATATCATGGTTTGAGAATACCCCAAACCCTGTCCAGCGCGTACCGATATGACTGACCCCACGGTAATGAGTCGGCAATACCTCTTGCCCTTCGTCAAACACCAAGCGCTCCCGTTGTGCCATCTCATTCATCAGTAGTCGCGCTTGATCCATTCGCTGGCGATAACGTCGACCTATCATCGGCTCACCCACCAGCACATAGGCAATCAAGCCAAATACGGGCAAAGTAAACAAAACCGCTATCCATGCAATTGCCACCCCAATATTGCGCTGTACCGAGACAATACGCAACGTCATCACAATCATAAGAATAATATGAAATATCAGACCTAGCCCAGCAAAGTCTGTCCAAGACCATGCTGCCACTTGCTGCTCAGTAGTAGATAAAGCTTCTATTGTTTTCGCCTCCAACTGGTAATAGCACAATATAATCAAATACAACCAATCAAGTATAGTAGCTTTTATCCGCCGCGCAATAGGTAACTATTCGTTGACTAGGTAGTTGTCATATGGGCTATCACATCATCTAGCCATACTCTCAAAAGCCTTTTTAATAATCATTTTTTAAAAAATGTAAAATAGTGTTTGACAGCCATGTGTAAATCTATATAATACACACCCACAGCAGCAGAGCTTAGTGACAAACTTAGAGCTCAGTTGATGTTGAATAAATTGCTTAGCAATTGTTCGAAGGGTGATTAGCTCAGTTGGTAGAGCGTCTGCCTTACACGCAGAATGTCGGCGGTTCGAATCCGTCATCACCCACCACTATTTAGTATAGCGTTACTCTTAAGTAGTAGGCTAAGTGGTTAAATAAACTAAGTACGACCTAAGCAGCGGTAGTTCAGTTGGTTAGAATACCGGCCTGTCACGCCGGGGGTCGCGGGTTCGAGTCCCGTCCGCTGCGCCATATTTAAAACTTAGTTTTAATACAAAAGTTTCAACCTCAAGTATTTATATTTGAGGTTTTTTTGTGTTTATTATTTACCTAAACCTCTATTATATGTAATCCCCGCCTTTTAAACCTTCTGTCCTCCCATGGCTCACTGGCTCCTTACTCTCCTCCGTTATCTATCTTCAATAATAAATAATTACTATTATTAAAGTCGCCATTTGAATAGTCGGTGATTAAACGATGACCATCCTTATCCTTTTACATGACATACTCATGATGTGGTCAATTTTCATGGAAGAAAGTCTTATACTAAATGTCGCTAAAAATAATTTTTATACCGGTCAATCGTCGACCCTATTCATGAGGACAGTACTTGGAGTCGGCTAACCAATACTAAGATCATATGCCCACCTGTGCTCATATGGCTGCCTCAGACAAATACAGAATGAGTAGATATTGAGCATACTGTACCGTGACAAATAATGAATAAAGTATAATTTATTGAATCATTACGGGTTTTTATTATGAAACGTGCCAATCAATTACAGCCTTTATCTCGCCAACATCACCTTGGACTTAACCTGTCTCGCCATGCTAAAGAATGTACTGATGAGCCTGCTGAGATTGCCAAGCATTGGCATTATCTCATGGCTTATATTAAAAATATGCAAGCTCACTTTAATATTGAGGATACCTTAATCACTTATGCTTTAGATCCTTACCGTGCCTCTCATACTGAGGTTGCCTCAGTGCTTGATACTTTAGATGTTAAGCATAGACAGCTATATAAACTAATGGATGAAACTGAGCGTTCACATAAATTTATCAATAAAGAGGTAGCCGCTGCGCAAGTTCAAGCATTAGGCACGCTTTTATACGACCTTATTCGTTTTGAAGAGCGTGAATTATATCCAGCTGTTGAAAAACACCTGACGGAAGCAGAGCTCAATGCCATTTATGAAGCGAGCCCTGACAGTATCAAACGTACTGATGAGCTGTGTTAAAAACTAAGACAGCCTTATCAATCATGACTCAAATAACACCTCTAGATTATAATTTGGATTATTTAATACAAAAAAGCCTTCAAACAAATTAGCCCAATCATAGCGCTTGATTCATCTGAAGGCTTTCTTGATATCTTTTTTTCTAAGGTGCCGATTTTAAGGTATCTGCTTTAAGGTATCAGTTTAAAGAAATGCTGACGATAGTGCTTAAGCTCACGAATTGAGTCACGAATATCATCTAACGCTAAATGACTGCCCCCTTTCTCAAAATTCTTGAGGACATCAGGACGCCAGCGGAAGCAAAGCTCTTTAATAGACGACACATCAAGGTTTCGATAATGAAAAAACCGCTCAAGCTCAGGCATTTGACGCGCCATAAAGCGGCGATCTTGGCAAATTGAATTGCCACACATTGGCGACTTACCACTATCGACCCATTTATTCAAAAATTTAATGGTTTCAGCTTCCGCCTCAGCCAATGTCACCGTACTACGGCGTACACGGTCAACCAACCCTGATTGACCATGCTGCTTGGTATTCCAGTCATCCATACCGTTTAACTTTTGATCTGATACTTTAATCGCAAAGACAGGTCCTTCGGCAAGGACATTCAAATCTTCATCGGTGACAACAGTCGCTATCTCGATAATCTCATCATTTAGAGTATCAAGTCCGGTCATTTCTAAATCAATCCATACCAGCCCTTTTTTGCCTTGGTTTCTGATTTTAATTTTATTGGGATGGTCGCCGGTGGTCATAAAATATCCTATGGTCAATAAAGTTTGAGACAACTTACAAGCAATGCTTTAATAGCAAGGTGAATAAAATAATGCGCCTATCTAACTATCTTAGTGCAAAAAATGTTTGTACTTAGGCAGCTGTGAATTTCACTTAGAATTTATGAATACTAAAATATTACAAAATCTCTGCCCAGTGCAGGCGCTTTAGGCTGTATGTTAGCAAATTTTCACGCTACACTGAGCAATATTTTATAATAGGTCACCAACCCATGGCATTAATCCGACAACGCAAACTAACGAAACAACAGATTCGGCGCATCGATAAGCAGCAATTATTAAGTCAAGACAGTATCGATGACAGTTTGATGGATGGTGTGGTCATGGCGCATTATGGCAAGCAGTTGGAAGTGCAAGTGACCAGCTTACCAGCATTCATACCTGTGCAGCCTGAGGTTGCACCTGATGACCCTGAGCCGTTTTGGCAAGAGTTGGCACTCGGTGATATTTGGCGCTGCCACGTACGTACCAATCTACCAATGCTAGCAGCAGGTGATCAAGTGCGCTGGAATGCTGACTCTAATACAGGATTTGGTCGGATAGAATCAGTCAAACCACGTACGTCATTGGTATCCCGACCTGACCGCTATCATAAGCTCAAGCCTGTCGCCGCCAATGTCGATATTTTGGCAATCGTATTTGCGCCCTTACCTGCTGCCGCGCCAACGCTAATTGATCGTTATTTAGTTGTTTGTCATCATGCTGGGGTCAAGCCTTTATTGGTGCTCAATAAAGCCGATTTATTGGCGCAAGAAAAAGGCGTCGATACCAATGAGTTATTGGCGCAATATGCCGCACTTGGTTATGAGAGCGTTTTGACCTCAGTTGACTGTCCTGAAAACGTCGCGGATAGCGATGAGCAGGAAGGACTTGACGAGCTAAAACGCTATATCGATAAAAAGCTGGTTATTTTTGCTGGGCAATCTGGCGTCGGTAAAAGCAGCTTGATCAATGCGCTGCTACCTGAATCAGCACAAAGCGTGAATATCATCTCTGATAATTCAAAACTTGGTCAACATACCACCACCACCAGTCGCTTACTGCCCTTTAATCCAGCCGATTTGACCCAAGGCGGCATCGTCGATACCCCTGGTATTCGCGAGTATGGTATTTGGCACTTGACGCCTGATGACATTATTTCTGGCTTTGTTGAGCTTGCACCATTATCTGGTGATTGTCAGTTCCGCGACTGTCGCCATACTCATAATAGTAAAGGCTGCGCGTTATGGGAAGCAGTTGCTGATGGCAAAGTATTGCAGCGACGCGTTGAAAACCTCGTGACGCTAAGAGAAGAGGCAGATACCAAGCCCTATTGAGCCTTATTAATTCTTATCTACTGTTAATCACGATGATGACCATCACACGTTTACTATGGATAGGCTAATCGGTATAATAGCGCCTTGTTCAATCCATTAGGCTGTCTTCTCAGCGTAATAGAACACTTATTTTTTTGGAGGTATGGTTTGGATCGTGCGCTGGAATTTGTGGGCAACCACCCGTTTTTATTTGGTATATTAGCCGTACTAGCCGTGCTATTTTTTGCTATTGAGAACAAACGTAGCGGTAAAAAGATTTCACCCAATACCCTTGGTATGATGGTGAACTCGCAAAATGCGCAGCTTATCGATATCCGTGCCAAAAAGAAGTTTGTCACCGGTTATATCCAAGGCAGTCGTAATATCCCATTTACTGAGCTAAAAGACCGCATTGAGGAAATTCGTGCGATTGAACAGCCAGTGATTATTATCTGCGATATGGGCGTACAAGCAGGTGCTGCCATTCAGATTATTGGTAAAGAAAACGTCTATCGCTTAGAAGGCGGTGTTGGTGGCTGGCAAGCTGCTGGAATGCCACTTGTTGGCATAAAGGATGCTAAGCCAAAGACTAAAGTCAAAGCAAAACCGAGCTTGCACAAGTAGTTTGATAGCGCACTTTATTAAACTATGACTTACTATCTATCGGTAGTGAATAAAAAAGACACCTCTTTATAGGGTGTTTTTTTATGTGGGATTTGTGATACTGACGACGCTTTTGTATTTATTTGGCTTGAATTTATATTGCCTATCCCCACTTTATAGTGAGCATAATAGAATATAGGCTTGTGATTTACTTGATTGCAGCCTCTATAGGCAAATTTTATAATACTACTTTCCATCCTAGAACCTATCCGATAACAATTGCTCTATACATTTATAAATAAGGATTTATCATGACTGTATCTGTCAAAGTTTATACTACCCCTATCTGCCCATATTGCTCAAACGCTAAGCAACTGCTGAAATCAAAAGGCGTTGATTATGAAGAGATTGGCATGCACGATATGAGCAGCGATGATCGCCGTGCTTTAATGCAAAAGACCAATAACTATCGTACCGTGCCACAAATCTTCGTTGGTGAGACCTTTGTCGGTGGTTTTGATGAGCTGAATCAAATGAACCAACAAGGCAAACTTGACGAGCTATTAGCGGGTTAATTTGCTATCTTGCTATTCTGGCTGTCTTTATTTATTTTACTAGTCTATATGTGAGTCATTTATATAAGTAACGATAGGGACAGCTATAAAGGGCTTTGATAAAAAATATCGAGCTTTTGTCTCGAATTATATTACAATGCTATTTTACTAAAATAACAGTTTGCCCAATCACTTGATTAACTTTTAGAGGAATTATCATGGCTGAAGAACAAGCACAACCGCAATTAGCACTAGAACGTATTTATGTCAAAGACATGTCACTTGAAGTCCCAGGCGCTGGCGTATTCACCAAAGAGTGGAACCCTGAGCTTGATATTAATCTATCTAGCAATGCCGAAAAACTGGATGATGACCATTATCAGGTTGTATTAACCGTTAGTGTCACTGCGAAAAATGCTGAAGAAGCGGCGTTTATCGCGGAAGTTCATCAAGCAGGTATCTTCTTATTAAAAGATATCCCAGAAGATCAAATTGGTCAAATCCTAGGTGCTTATTGCCCGAACGTTTTGTTCCCATATGCTCGTGAAGTCATCAGCGATATCGTAACGCGTGGTAGCTTCCCGCAGTTATTGCTTGCACCAGTTAACTTTGACCAAGCTTTTGCGCAAAGTCAGCAGCAAGCACAAGTTGATGCTGAAGGTAACGCTTAAGTTTTAAATTCAACGCTACTGGCTGTATCAGTAAGACGTTTTAATAAAAAAGCCGTTTACTCATCATGAGTAAGGGGTTTTTTTATGGAAATTTTTAGAGTTTATTTTCAATCATTTAGATTTATGTTGCTATTGGTCATTATTTTTGACCCATTAAAAAACCCTGCTGATTGCTATTACTAGCGGCAGGGTCTTTCATAACACTATTCGATGAATCCGCTATATTCTAGCTTCAGTACAAATATTAGCCTTTTAGGGCAGAAAATATTTGTTGCTTAACGTCATCAATACCTTGGGTACCATCGAACTTGTCATACTTAGGTGCATCGCCGCCTTCTTTAGCTTTGTTCTGATAAAAGCCAACGAGAGCTGATGTTTGCTCATGATACGTAGCTAAGCGGTCGCGAATGGTTGACTCTTTATCGTCTTCACGTTGGATAAGCGCTTCACCGGTGACATCATCAATGCCATCGACCTTTGGTGGATTGTGATCAATATGATATACACGACCCGAGCCAGCATGTTGGCGACGACCTGATAATCGCTTGACGATTTCATCATCAGGTACACTGATTTCAATTACATGATCAATCGTCACGTTGGCATCTGCAAGCGCTTGCGCTTGTGGAATGGTACGCGGGAAACCATCTAAAATACAGCCGTTAACACAATCAGGCTTAGCGATGCGTTCTTGCACGAGGTTAATGATCAGATCATCAGAAACCAAACCACCAGCGTTCATCACGTCTTTGGCTTGTTTGCCAAGCTCAGTGCCTTCTTTGATTGCTGCACGCAGCATATCACCCGTTGAGATCTGCGGAATATCATATTCTTTAGAAATAAACTGAGCTTGGGTACCTTTACCGGCGCCTGGTGGACCTAGCAAAATAATACGCATCATTACACGATTCTCCTTAATAAATAGGATTTTGGGACTAATAAAACTTAGGGATTGGTGGTTTGCAGAGCTTACCTTACCTTGTGGCTTTCAAAACCTCAAGTATTTTTAGTATTGATGCAGCAACATATGATGACTTATCTGTTCATGAGAGAAGGTTGCGCGCCATAGATGAGACAATAGCGCGCACTAAATGTAGGATGATATTCTGGACTCAGCGAGTTAAGGAACTTGCTGATTAATGGCCACATTGACTTGATTCTGCTCGACGCTTATCACCACAGGATTACCTGATAGATCACCTGACTCGGCAATGGCAGTACCACTATGACTGATGCGAGCAATGACAGCGAGTTGAACTTTTTCATCACGCGCAGATTTTAATGTGCGCTCTGGCATCATCGCATCTAAATCACTTAGACTAACAGTTGCTTCGCCTTGTTTAATCACGCTAATCGGTAAACGCTTGGCGGCAAATGGCGGGCCACCTTTCACATCACGTATCGCGACAAACAATACATCTTCAGCTTTCACTAGTGGCAACAATGAACGATCAATAGAGACGGTGACTTCAATCCCTTCAGATGCTTGCTGCTCTTGTGCCGTGACATTGGCACTTAGCTCATCAAGACTGCTCAATGCTTGGGTATGGTCACCTGGTTTGGCAGCAATGCTCTTACGTAACCGCTTAATCCAACCTTGCGCTTGTTCAAAATTATTACCACGCGCCTCGCCCATTGCCATCAGCATTTGCGCACCTTCGTGCTGCGGATTTTTGGCAAGAACATCTTGCAGCACACGGCGGCTATTGGCATCAAGCTGACCTTTATTAGCAAAAAAGCTAATCTGCGCATAAGTGGTGGCGATTTCTTCGTTGTCAGGCGATAGACGATAAGCACGAGACAAAGCTTCAATCGCTGAGTCAGTAGCTTCTAACGACAAAAACAGCTCTGATAAACGCATCCAGCGATCAGGGTCATCGGCATGACGATATACGTTGGTCTGCATGGCACTGATCAACTGAGTACCATCTTCAATCGCCCAAGCGGGTGGCTGGTCAATCTTACCGGTCAATAAGTCATCCGCCACTTGGGCAACTTTGTCTTCTGCTGCCCACAAATCAAAGACTGGTGTACGATCACCGACTAAGAAATAAGCCAATGCTGCCAGCACAGGCACCCATACCATGATAATCAAACGACTCTTAATACCAGGCGCGACCATTGGGGTGACTTCACGCTGTGCATCCAATAGCTGACGCTCAAGCTCGATCTTTTGATTTTGATAATGGGCGTCATCAATCGTGCCGTTGTCTTTGTCTGATTGTAATTCTGTCAAACGCTCACGAAATACACCGATATTGATGTCTAGTAGCTGATTGTCAACAGGATTTTCTCGTAACCTTGAAGCTCGTAGCCAAGGTGTGATAACGATCACTGCCAGTACGAGTGCAATCAGTAAGCTTAGGGCAATAAATAAGCCAAAAGTAGAAAATAGGGTCATTTTTTGTCCTCTATGCTTGTGATGTCATGATCTGTTTTATTGCGATCAGCTCGTGATAACAGACGATCAAGTTCCGCTTCTTCTACTGCTGATAACGCAGCAGCGCTGTCTACCAAGATGCCACTTTGACCACGCGCAATACGCTGACTGCGTTTGCTTTGCCAAAACCAGCCAGCAATTAATACAATTAATAATAATGGCGGGAAGAACCATAATATCCACGTTGAAGGACGTACGGGCGGCTTATAAGTAATAAAATCGCCGTAACGCTCTTGCATATAAGCGCGAATCTCACCATCACTACGACCTTCTTTAATCATGTCATAGGTTTTTTGCTTTAAATCTTGGGCAATTGGCGCATCAGAACCTGCCAAGTTTTGGTTTTGACATTTTGGGCAACGCAGCTCTTCGATAAGACCACGGTACTGGGCTTCTTGCTGCACTGAGTCAAAGTCGTAGACGTCAATGGCGGCATAAACATTGATACTAAGCACGCCAAAAAGACAAGCAATGATCAAACTTGCCAAATTTTTCGTGATAGATTTTAATGGCATCATAATCATTTGCACGCCTCCTTAACTTGGTCAGGATCAGGGCTGACATTATTTTTATCAGCCTCATTGAGCACCATCAGACAAGGCGTGATACGGCTCTGCCAATTACTTTCATTAATCTCACCGACAATGTGCTGACGAATAATACCTTCACCATCGACCACAAAGGTTTCAGGTGCACCGGTCAAACCCAAATCTAAGGCAAATTGACCAGATAAGTCTTGGATAGACATCGAAAAAGGGTCACCGCCACGGTTTAAATAACCGAGGGCGTCGCCAATATCATCTTTATAATTGACGCCCACCAGATTGACGCCACGTTCCTCTAACTGCATTAAAAAAGGATGCTCAATGATACAAGTTGGGCACCAAGAGCCCCAAATATTCATCAAAAACGGCTGATCTGGCAGGTTGTCATTGGTCATGATACGGCTGGTATCGGACAATAACGGCAGCTCAAAAGCGGGCACTGGACGCTCAAGAGCGGTATTGGTTACGATTTCGGTCGGCTGACCTAAACGAAAATACAGCATGACTATAAAAGCGGCAAAGATGATCAGCGGAATCAAAAACCATATTCTGATTTGGCTTTTTTTCATCGTTTGATTGCCTTTTTTATCAGTACCTTTTTGAGGAGACTTCTCTGATTGAGTCATCTTATTTCTCCCCTATTGTTGCCGTGGCATCTGTCACATTGTTGCCATCTAAGTCAGTAACGGTCGCGAAACCTGACTTGCTTGCTGTAATTTGAGCGGGCGTCTTAGTTGTTTTGAGACGATAGCGCCTATCAAGCATACTCAATAGACCACCTAATGCCATAATAATAGCGCCGAGCCATATCCAGCGAATCAATGGCTTCACATAAATACGTACTGCCCATTGATTACTACCCTCAGCGATAGGCTCACCAAGTGCGACATACAAATCACGCATGAGGTTGGCATTAATTGCCGCCTCAGTCGTCGGCATCGTACTGATGATATAAGTCCGTTTTTCAGGATGAAGTATCGTTACTGCCTTGCCCTTCTTAGTGACTGTGACCTCAGCTTGCGTTGCGTCAAAGTTGCTGCCTCTCGTCTCTCTTAAATCGGTTAATGCAAAGTCATAACCTTGGACATTAACCGTTTCACCAATCCTTAGTGCCACATCGCGCTCGATGCTTAAGGTACTGGTAAACGCAACACCGATGACCGCTATAATAACGCCGATATGAGCGGTCTGCTGACCCCAGTAGCTTAAACGGAGCTTAGCTAAGCCCTTGAATAAGCTTGGGGCATTTTTGGTTTTGTCTTTAAAATCGACCACCATCCAGAACAATACCCAAAAGCTCACCGCTAGCGTCACGCCAATATTGAGCATGGCAGAAGGGCTAACAAAATAGGCAATGACTGCAGCTAAAACAAGGCTACTTGCCGCAATGACCATACCAGCGCCTAAGAGCGGGCGACTGTCTTGTTTCCAGCGGATATTGGAGCCCATGCCCATTGCTATCATTAATAGCCAAGTCAATGGCACAAACAGCGCATTAAAATATGGAGGACCTACGGATACCTGACCTAAATTAAAGGCATCAGCAATGATAGGATAGAGCGTACCAAGTAATACGACTAAGGTCGCAATCAATATGATGACGTTGTTAATGACTAAAAACGACTCACGTGAAATCAGCTGATATTGACTTTCAATCGTGAGACGCCAGCCACGTACAGCGAACATCAAGAGACCACCGCCAACAATAATGCCAAGAATTGCTAAAATCACTAAACCACGCGTGGGATCCGCAGCAAATGAATGCACAGAGGTAATCACCCCAGATCGGACTAAGAATGTCCCGAGTAAGCTTAAGGCAAAAGCAAAAATGGCCAGCATAATCGTCCACGCTTTAAAGACACCGCGTTTTTCAGTGACTGCAAGCGAATGTAATAATGCTAAACCTGCCAACCAAGGCAATAGCGAAGCGTTTTCTACTGGATCCCAAAACCACCAGCCACCCCAACCAAGCTCGTAATAAGCCCACCACGAACCCAGTGCAATACCAATGGTTAAGAACCCCCAAGCAGCCAATGCCCATGGACGTGACCAGCGTGTCCACACCGCATCTAAGCGACCTTCCCACAATGCTGCCATACAAAAGGCAAATGGCACGACCATACCCACATAGCCCATATATAGCATCGGTGGATGGATAATCAAACCAAAATCCTGTAAGACAGGGTTTAAATCAGCACCATCCACGGGCAAGTTTGGCAAAGTGCGGTCAAACGGTGACGAGGTAAAGATGAGCATGGCCAGCATCATCATTTGTACGCCAGCCAATATCACCAATACACGCGCCCGCATCGACAATGGCAAACCACGACTAAAGTATGAGACCAAGGCACACCACGTTGCCATGATAGTCATCCATAGTAGCAGCGAGCCTTCATGTCCGCCCCACGTCGCTGATAACTTATAATACCAAGGCAGCAAGGTATTCGAGTGCTGCGACACATAGACAAGGCTAAAGTCATTAAAATAAAAGCCTGCCATCAATGCCCCAAACGAGGTAATCATGGCGGCAAACTGCGCCCATGCCAAACTCGGTGCCAAACGCTGCCAAGCAACATGGTCACGCATAACGCCTATCGTTGGTAATACTACCTGCAAAATCGCCAACATAAAGGCGGCTAGCACGGCAAAATAACCCAATTCTGTGATTAACATACGGTCTAACCTTGTTTACCTTAATACGGTCATTGTTTATTTTAGGGATTGGTATTGCAGGATAATCGAAAGTATCCAATACTTGTTACTGCTTGTAGTTTAAACGATTATTATTATCTAAATAACGCCCTAAGCCATTGCAGCTTAGGGCGCTTACAGCATGGTACATTAGCGTCAACTTGTCACGTTTCTGTATCCACTCTGTATGCGATGTGTATAAAAAGCATAAAACATTGCTTATCACTGCATAGCTGGGAAAAACACCAATACCAGATGTAGCCAACCTGCCAAAAATCCCGTTAAGCCGCCAAGCACAATTAGCGTCATCTCATCTTCACGAAAGGCAGGACGTAATAAGTTTTGGAATTCATCAGGCGTCAGCGCTCGGATGCGATCACGAAACAGTCCAAATATCTTACTGGCACGACTTTCATTGAGCTCAGGGTCCCTTAGTGGCACCATCGTTGCAACGATAGATTTATCAATGATGGTATTTTTTAATTGCCCAAACTCGCGGCGACCCAGTCCTAATCGTAAAGTCGTATTAATCACTGGTGACTCTAAGACTTTATACAGATGCGACTTCATCAATTCACGCGTCTCAATAGCGCGGTCACCATACATCATCTCATTCATGATGTTCTCAAGCGTCACCAAATCTTTGACCACAATCTCAGCAAATACTTCAGATACCTCTTCTTGGCGCTTCATAAAGCCGCCTTGGAGTCGATATCGAGCGATATGCGGTAATTGTGGCTTAATAAAAGGAAAACGGCTCTGTAGCGCAAAAAACTTTATATAACGGATAAAATGCGGCTCTACAGGATTAAATACCATCCAAATCGCAATCCAATTGGTCAAAAATCCCCAAATGGCCGCAAAAAACGGTACTGTCCAATGTTGCGGCACTACCAAGAATATAAACATTTGGATAATGCCAAAAATCAGCCCAATCAAAGCACTAATATGCCAAATAAAATTGATTTCTTTTTGTCCGACTTTTAAGAACATATTGACCATCAAACGACGATCACTCTCCATCTTATTGACAATCATCTTGCGCATATCGACCAAATCTTCGACATGATAGGTCAAGTCAGTCACCAAAGATTGCATAATGCTTGGCAGCTCTTGGTGCGCTTGGGCATAGACACGGCGCTTGAGCGCATAAGGCAGATTGCCCCACAGTGCTGGCGAATGATCAAGCATAATTTCATCAATCAAGTTTTCAAGGTTTTTATCAACCGCCTCAGTGATGAACAGCGCCATCTGATCTGGTTCCATAGCCTGAAAAAACTCATCAAGCGAGCCAAGCTTAGATAGCGTCTGATCAACAATCACGCCAGATATCTTACCCGCTTTTCTTGGCACAATACCTTGCCAGCCAATACCCGGCAGCCCAAAGAATGGGAAATTAGGGATGCGTATACCGCGAAACTTAATCGGATAAAACAACATCTTGAGCGCCATCCAGACATGAATCCATGTCACAAATGCTGTCACCGGCGGAATGGTAAGCATGGCAAAAAACTCAGGGTGCTCAGCGATTGTTTGCCACAATGAAGTTACATCCATGACTTTATGTATCCTTGCCGTGATGATCGATGTTGACCAAATATTCTGAGCACATTAACAATGCTTAGCAATAAGAAGCCCTCTCCCCAATAACTACTACAAAATAAATCGCCTGATTTTAGCATACTTGCCATCCATTAGCACATGTAGACCCTAGGCAAGTTGTGACTAGAGATGACACGTTTTACACTGCTACTGTGGCACAAAAAATCCTTAAAATAATCTACTGGCGTATGACCAGTAACCGATTTAATAACTACTTCTTTCGAATTTACTCGGTGATTAGATCCGTTGTGAAATGAGTCACCAACCACAGTCGTATACATAATGATGCCACCTTTTATAACAGCGATAAAATAAATGACTGTCTACTGCGTCATCGCTTTTGATCTGTTATAATTTGCCGTTGTCGTTTGCGAGATGTTTGTAGATCTATTATGATAATATTTCAGATATTGAATGCTTCTTATATCACGCTATGTTGTTGAAAGTCCTTAGCTTATCCTTTATGCTCACCTCGCTTTGTCTACATGATATTTGACATGGTCGACTGCTACTTCATAAATACCTCCTTTGATAACTTTTTGATTTATTGTCTCACTGACTGTTTGGGTACTGACTTTATATGAACAAACCGCTCACTCCTGATACCGAACAGGTCAATCGCATTTTTACCAGTCGCATTCTTATTCTTGGATTAATCATATTTGTGGGCTTGTTAGGGCTAATAGTACGTTATGGATTTCTGCAAGTTTTTGCTCACGATAAATATACGACCCAAGCAGACAACAATCGCATCAAATTGATTTCTGCCCCACCAAGTCGTGGTTATATTTATGATCGCAATGGCGTTATCCTCGCTGACAATCAGCCGGTTTTCACCGCTATGCTCAGCCCTGATGAAGTCGAAAACCCTGAGCGTACCTTACGATTACTCGCGCCCATCTTTGATTTGACGGATGAAAATATCACCGATATTTTGGCGCGTGTGAGTAAAAGTAAAAATGATCCGGTAACCATCAAGATTGACTTAACCGAGGCGCAGTTGGCGCAGTTTAGTGAACGCAAACCCTTTTTTCGCGGTGTTAGCATCCAAAGTAAGCTCACACGCTCATACCCGTATGACGAACTTTTTGCCCACGTTATTGGCTATGTCGGACGTATTAACGACAAAGAATCGAAGAGAATCAATAAAGATCGCTATGCCGGTACCGACCTTATCGGTAAGATTGGGATCGAAGATTATTACGAAGATATTTTACTTGGGCAACCCGGTTATCAGTCAGTAGAAACCAACGCACACGGCAATGTGCTGCGTCAACTCGATACTAAGCCACCAATCGCCGGTAACGACATCACCTTAAGTTTAGATTATGGGTTGCAGGTTGTGGCGCAGCAGCAGCTTGATGGCAGGCGCGGTGCCATTGTGGCAATAGACCCCAAAACCGGCGATGTACTAGCCTTTGTCAGTAATCCAAGTTATGACCCAAACCCCTTCATCTCCGGCATCTCATTTAAAGACTATGATGATCTGCGTGAAGATTTGGATCAGCCACTTTATAATCGTGCCCTACAAGGTACTTATCCACCGGGTTCAACCATCAAGCCCTTTGAAGCCCTAGGCGGTATTCATTATGGTCTACGTAACTGGGAAACCACTATCTACGACCCAGGTTACTTTAGCTTACCGGGTGACTCACACCGTTTTCGTGATTGGAAAAAAGGTGGTCATGGCACTGTCGATCTCAAAAAATCCATCGTGATGTCAGTCGATACTTATTATTATAAATTGGCGTATGAAATGGGTATTCAGCGCTTACATGACTGGATGGTACGTTTTGGCTTCGGCGAAGAAACTGGCATTGACTTGCCCAATGAAAAATCTGGAATTATGCCTTCACCAAAGTGGAAAAAAGACACGTACGATAAGGGTTGGTTACCGGGTGAGACCATCTCTGTCAGTATTGGTCAAGGCTATTTCCTAGCGACGCCACTACAGATTGCCAATGCAACGGCCATGACAGCGAGTAAAGGTCTTCATATTACTCCGCATCTCTTAAAGAGTAGCGACGGTGCGGCAGCAGTCGATGTCATCACCAAACCGGATGGCAAGATTGATTATAATGGCAAACCCTCTGATTGGCTGCGTATGCATGATGCTATGGAGCAAACGGTCAAGGCCGGTACTGGACGCGGTATATACACACCGCGCTATCGTATCGCCGGTAAAACGGGCACCGCGCAAGTAAAATCCATTGCTCAGGGTAAAAGCTATAACAAATCCGCGCTGGATAAGCGCCACTGGGATCACGCTTGGTTTAATGGCTTTGCGCCAGTAGAGGATCCACAAATCGCCCTAGCGGTATTGGTCGAAAACGGCGGTGGTGGTAGTGTCGTTGCTGCGCCTATTGGGCGAGCCTTGTTTGATTATTGGGTATTACAGCGCGACACCAATCCTATTTTGCCGCCCACTGCTGATCAGCTAAAGGTTATTAAACGGCAAAAAGCATTTGAGAAAGCCATGCGTGATGCGATACGTGAAAAAGAAGACAAAGCACTAGAAGCCGCAAAAGAACAGGCTCAAACCGCTACAACGACAGCGACTTCTGACTAACATATTCAGTATAGAGTAGATAACTAAGCTAATTTTATGAAAAAATCTTCAAGCGCGCGTAAGCCCAATAAAAACCAAAAAACCAAATCTACTGCAGCTGGTGATGTACGTATTATCGGTGGTCAGTTTAAACGCCGTATCGTACGTTTTATTGATGCAGAAGGATTACGTCCGACCCCAGACCGGCTACGTGAGACCTTATTCAATTGGCTGATTTCTGATATTCATGACGCTCAAGTGCTCGATAGCTGCGCCGGTAGCGGCGTCTTAGGTTTTGAAGCCTTATCGCGCGGTGCTGCTCATTGTATTTTTATTGAAATGAATGCCGCCCAAACTCAAATGCTACGCCAAAGTGCCGAGATGTTACGTCTTGATAGTGACAGCCATAAAATCATTCAGGGTACAGCCGAACAAGTTCTACAACAAAAGCAGCTTGTAACGCGTCCCTTTGATATTGTTTTTATAGATCCACCTTATGCTAAGGATTTATGGCAATCTATTTTGACCACTTTGTTTACCCAAGATCTAATCAATACAGACACGCTTATCTACCTAGAAGCGGATAAAGATTTAGATGAGCAATTGAGCCAACTGGCAACGGTTTTTAATACCACGCTAGCGCTGCAAAAAAACGATGAATCACAAACATTGTATTTTGATTGTCTGAAACAGACCAAAGTTGGACAAGTTGTTGCTGGACTTTATCGCCTATTATCGTCATAATTGTCCGGTTAATGAATTCTGTTAATAAAATTTATAAATGTTTAAAACCGCTAAAAAACTGGCCAACGCTGCAGTTTAATGTATATAAGGCGAAAATAAACCCCAATGCAGCTTGCAAGCGTAGGCGCTACTGCTTATAATGTGCAGTCTGTTTTTTGAGAGCCCCGTTCCCAGCTAAACTCTCAACGAATTCTAATTTTAAGGTTTTATCATGAAAACACTTAGTGCAAAACCAGCTGAAGTGACCCATGACTGGTATGTCGTAGATGCTGACGGCAAAACCCTTGGTCGCTTAGCCACTCAAATCGCTACTCGCTTACGTGGCAAGCATAAGCCATCTTTTACGCCGCACGTTGACACTGGTGACTTTATTGTTGTCATCAACGCTGACAAAATCACGGTAACGGGTAAAAAAGCGCAAGATAAAAAGTACTATCGTCACAGTGGCTACCCAGGTGGTATTAAAGAAACCAACTTCAGTAAACTGCTTGCACATAAGCCTGAAGATGTTCTACACAAAGCGGTTAAGGGTATGCTTCCAAAAGGTCCTCTTGGCTATGCGATGATCAAGAAGCTGAAACTATATGCGGGTACTGAACATCCACATGAAGCACAGCAACCTAAAGCACTAGACATCTAAGGATATACTTATGGAACGCAATTACGGAACTGGTCGCCGCAAAACTTCTACCGCTCGTGTCTTTTTAGCGAAAGGTACTGGTAGCATCGTTGTTAACGGCAAACCACTTGATGAGTATTTCAGTCGCGAAACGTCGCGCATGGTTGTTCGTCAGCCTTTAGAATTACTTGACACACCTACTGCTTATGACCTTTACATCACTGTAAAAGGCGGCGGTATTAGTGGTCAAGCTGGCGCAATCCGTCACGGCATCACGCGTGCATTGATTGAGCTTGACGAATCTAACAAACCTGCTCTAAAAGCAGCTGGCTTTGTTACTCGTGATTCACGTCAAGTTGAACGTAAGAAATTGGGTCTACGTAAAGCACGTAAACGTCCACAATTCTCAAAACGTTAATCAAAGCTATCTCTTATATTTCTGCAACTGTTGTCTTTATCTCAGAGCAACAGCTGCAGCATTAAATATAAGAATAGATTTGCAAAACCTTATAAGCTGTCCGCAGCTTATAAGGTTTTTTTATGCTTGATACTTTTATAAAAAACGATTTTCATATATAACTATCTTGCCTATAAATCTGTCTTAACAAAGGATAAATCACCTTGCAAAGTCTCGCTTACTACCCCATCATAATCATAACTTTTCATTACTAGTAACAGTCTTATGAAAGCGCCTGAACAATACGATCCTAGCAAATCTGCCTCAAAGAGCAGCATGCCGCCACCAAGTATACAGCCGCCTGCTAAGTCTCCGGCTCTACCTGTTGGCACACCGACGATTACCCAAACGCATAAGCAGACCGATCAAGCAGAAAAGAAACCTTTTGAATGGCAGTTTTTAATGCCTAAATATTGGGGTATTTGGCTATTATTTGCTATTTTTTTGCCGCTGATTTATCTACCGCTACGGTGGCAATTTTGGCTCGGTCGCAAGCTTGGTATTTTGATCTATAGTGTCGTAGGCTCACGCCGCCGTGATACCTTAATTAACCTCAAACTGGCATTTCCAGAAAAGCCAGAAGTGGAACGTGAGCTCATGGCAAAACAAGTCTTTGTCAATCAAGGCATTGGCGTATTTGAAACCTTATGCGCTTGGTTCCGTCCGAATGTTTTTACCCGTACAGTATCTATCTCAGGGTTACAGCATCTTGTTAATGCACAAAATGAGGGTCGCGCGGTCATCTTATTGGGTGCCCATTATACGATGCTTGATCTAGGCGGTATGCTCTGTACCCAGTTCTTCCCAATGGATGGTATGTATCGTCCGCAAAATAACGCATTGCTTGATTGGTTTATTTATAATGGGCGCACAAGTATTCTGAGTAAACAAATCTCCAACCGTGATATGCGTAGCCTTGTTAGCTCTCTTAAAAAGGGTCGTGTGATTTGGTATTCACCGGATCAAGATTATGGTCTAAAACAAGGGGTCATGGCGCCATTCTTTGGCGTACCAGCAGCAACTCTGACGGCAACGCGGCGATTGGCAACCTTAGGCAATAAAGTGCATCCACCAGCCGTAATGGCGCTGCATACTTATCGACAGACGCCAGATAATTTGCCACGTGGCAAACGCCCCCATTATCATCTAACAATTACGCCAGAGCTAGAGAACTATCCAAGTGATAACGAAGTGGCTGACGCGACTCGCGTTAATGAAGTACTAGAGGGCTTGATTCGTATTGATCCCACTCAGTGGATGTGGTTCCATCGCCGTTTTAAAAATGGTCCCGAAGGTCGTAGAGATATCTATAAGTAAGCTTTTATTCCAACGAAAATCACTGGCAAAATTTGCTATAATTTACAGCTAATATTTTTTGCTATTATCAGCAGATAAATAATCATAAATTTATAATAATTTGATCAATAAATAACGGATTTCCCATGAGTAATAATCAGATTTCTGACGGCCAACCTACTATTAATAGCTCAGCAGCAGCCAAACGTATCCTTACTGGTATCAAACCGACTGGCACCCTACATCTGGGTAATTACGTTGGCGCGATTCGTCCAGCGATTCAGTCTATCCAAAACAGTGATGATGAAGCATTTTTCTTTTTAGCAGATTATCACGGTATTATTGGTTGTTATGACCCTGATATTATCCATGAATCGACCAAAGCCATTGCAGCAACTTGGATTGCCTGCGGTCTTGACCCTGAGCGCGTGACTTTTTATCGTCAATCAGATGTGCCTGAAATCCCAGAACTTGCGTGGATATTGAACTGCTCATGTGCAAAAGGTCTGATGAATCGTGCGCACGCTTATAAAGCGTCAGTCGATATCAATATGGAAAAGGAAGATGTTGATCCCGATCAAGGTGTTAACATGGGGCTGTTCGGCTATCCGGTACTGATGGCAGCCGATATCTTGATGTTCAATGCTACGCATGTGCCTGTTGGTCGTGACCAAATTCAGCATATCGAGATGGCTCGTGATATTGCCGGTACTTTTAATCATCGCTATAAGCCACTGTTTACGCTACCATCTGCTGTTGTAGATGACGATATCCCACTACTCACAGGTCTTGACGGGCGTAAAATGAGTAAGAGCTATAGCAATACCATTCCTCTATTTGGTGATCTAAATCCACAAGTTAGCAGTGAAAAGCAGATGCATAAAGCCATTATGAAGATCGTCACCAACTCGCAGTTGCCTGCTGAGCCAAAAGACCCTGATGACTCTGCTATTTTCGAGATTTATAAAGCCTTTGCAACGCCTACTGAGATTGCCGATATGCGTGCGCAGTTTGCCGCTGGTATTGGCTGGGGCGATGCCAAACAAGCGTTGTTTGATAAAATCAATAATGAAGTTGCCCCATTCCGCGCACGTTATGAGGAACTGATGGCAAATCCAAAAGAGCTAGAAGAAATCCTACAGATGGGTGCAGAAAAAGCCCGCCGTCATAGTCGTAAGCAACTGGATAAGACCCGCCGCGCTATTGGTATCCGCCCACTTGCCAAACTTAAGTAAATTATTATTTACGATGACCATAGATTGCTATCATGCAAAGTAAGCGATTAATTGAGTCTAGCGCAGAGATTCATGATATGTCTCTGCGTATCTATCAGACGCCTGTACAGCATTTGCCAGAAGATCTGTATGTACCGCCACAAGCGTTTGCTATTTGGCTTGAGCAGTTTGCAGGGCCATTAGACTTTTTATTGTATTTGGTTAAGAAAAATAACGTCGATTTGACACGAATGCCGATATTACCGATTACAGAGCAGTATTTGGCTTATATCAGTGAATTGGACACCAATCATTTTGAGTTGGCCGGTGACTATCTACTAATGGCATCAACCTTGATTGCGATCAAGACTGAGTTGTTACTTCCTAAACCAGAAACGCCTACCGATGAGCGTGATCCAAAATCTGAGCTGATTGAGCGTCTTGAAGAATATGCCCAAGTCAAAGCTGCCAGTCAACGTTTAGACAATTTAATTCGACTTGAGCGCGATGTGTTTTTGGCGATGGTTAGTATGCCAAGCCAAGACATTATGAATGCTGAGCTGCCAAGCTATTCACCTACTCTATTGATTGATAGCTTGTTTAAGATGCAGTTGCAACCCGACTATCAGATGCATAGCATCAAGGTCGATGCTGTGCCACTTGCTGATCGTATCGCTAGTATCAGTCGCCAACTGAGTATGGACGGCGCGCACTCTTTTTATGAACTATTAGATAAAGCCCAAGGAAAAATAGGTGTGGTGGTCAGTTTTGTCGCGGTGCTTGAATTAATCAAGCGCCAACTGATTGGTGTGGTTGCTAATAGTACGGACAGTCGTTTTAACACAGCAAATAACGCTGATAGCAGCCTGCCCACTCATAGCGATTTACTCGGAAAATTGACGTTAGAATGGTTAGCGTAATCCTAACTGGCTTTATAGTAAGTCTAAAATCATTCAACTGAAGAAGATTATATTGAAATGGCAGATATAGACGACCCTAAAGACCACCTACTATCTATTGAAGATATAAGTAAACAGATTGAAGTTTTACTTCATGCTTCAGAAGCACCCTTAACTACTAATCACTTAAAAAAACACTTATTCTTAACGACTAATAAGTTAGAGCAGGCACTAGAACTGCTAAAGCAACGCTTAAATCTTGGCGTATTAAGTTTGCATCATACTGCCAGTGGTTATCGTTTGCAAATCGCTGATAGCCATAGCGCCTTAATACAGAGTGTCTTTCCCCAGCGTCAAGAACGTCTCAGCCAAGCCTTGCTAGAAACTTTGAGCGTTATCGCCTACAAGCAACCAGTGACCCGTAGCGATATAGAACATGTGCGCGGCGTGACGCTATCGAGCAACATATTGCGTCAATTGTTTGATAAAGGCTGGATTGAAGAAAATGGTTACAAAGATACTCTAGGGCGTCCAGCATTACTGCATACTACGTCTCAATTCTTAGATGCTTTTGGACTGAGCCATTTAGATGAGCTACCACCCATGCCAGAGATAGACAGTATCAGAGCATCCTCTTAAATAAATCGGATAAAATACTCTTGCTCAATAAAAAAGGACACACCTATTAGTAGGTATGTCCTTTTTATTATTCTAATCAACTAGGGCGTGTCATCAATTAGCACAGTTATTTTAGAATAAGCTATAGTAACTCTATATTTACTCATATGAGCTTAATCATCATGACAAGACGACATGCCCTGCGAGATGACCAATGGGAGAGAATTAAAGACATTCTGCCAGGTCAACCAAGTGACGTTGGTGTTACGGCAAAGGATAACCGCTTATTCGTAGAAGCAGTTATTTACCGCTATAAGACAGGCGTACCTTGGCGTGATCTACCTGAATGTTTTGGCGATTTCAGAGTGATTCATACTCGTTTTAGCCGTTGGTCAAAAAAAGGCGTATGGAAGCAGGTTTTTAATCATCTGTCCGAACAATCAGATGATGAATATGCCATGCTAGATGCCACGATTGTTAAAGCCCATCAGCACAGTGCTGGAAAAAAAGGGATCAAGCCATTGGACGCAGTAAAGGTGGACTGACCACTAAAATACATACTCGTACAGATGCTTTAGGCAATCCTACTGGCTTTTATCTAACAGGTGGCGCAGCTCATGACCTATGTGGCTCAGATGAACTGCTTGATGTCAGTATTAGCCAAACTTGGATTGCCGATAGAGCTTACGATGCTGATGCCCGCGTTATTGAACCGATTAAAGCGGTACAAGGCCATGCAGTCATACCGTCCAAGTGTCATAGGCTACAGCCAAGAGACTTGGATAAAGAACTTTATAAAGCACGGCACTTGATCGAAAACTTCTTTGCCAAGATCAAGCAGTATCGTGCGATTGCTACTCGCTATGATAAGTTAGCCTGTCATTTCCTCAGTGCGATTCATCTGGTTTCTTGCGTGGTCTGGCTTAATTGATGACACGCCCTAGTTTAATAAATAAAATGCTGATCACTTCTACTGATTGATAATATCAACACCTTTTGGCGGCGTAAACTTAAACTGATTGCTACTAATGCTTGGGTTCATTTTGATACCGCTAAACTTAATAGAGGTAGTCTGTCCTAAGCTATCATTTAACACCATCATCACAGGCTTACCACCGCTAAAGCTCATTGATAAGCTCTTAAAGCTAGCACTATCTGACTTTGGATACAGCACATAGTAGTTTTTGTTGGCATACGGCTGGGTGATTTTAAAGTTCTTATCGATTTTACTTGGATCACCTGATAGTAATAGCGCTGGTGTATTACCCACTTGGCTGTCTACGTTTTGTTTAGTGGCTTGCTCCAAGTCCTTATCATAAACCCACATCGAGCTACCATTTGCCACAATCAGCTGCTCTGATGGAGATTTGGTTTCCCAGCGGAAATTATTTGGACGTTGTACGCTCATCGTACCACTGAACGTACCGCTATTAGCGCCCTTAGTCGTCTGGCTAAAGTTGGCCGTCATGCTCTTAGTATTGGTCAAAAGCTTATTTAAGCGCTTAGCTGCCGTTATATTGTCAGCTGGCGCTGCTGTCGCCGATTGCGTTATCGCCATCATAGGCGCTGCGACGCCGAGCGTAGTCATTAAGACGCCTGCTAATGCTCCGCCCATCATTTTTTGTTTTAGCGTTGTTGTCTGTTTAGTCGATTGAATAGTCAGTAAAGTCATTATAAATCCTCTCTAAAAATGCAAAATAGCATAAAAATAAAACGTTTTATCAAATTTTTGTTTTCGGTAAATGTTTATCATACGAGTACAAAACCGGTGTGATAAAACAATGAGGACAGTGTGCCAGTTTTTTTATTACGCGCCTAGTCATGATTTGCAATCATTACTACTGCTGGGATACAGGCTTGTAAATACAACAGTTACAAAGTAATAAATAGCCTTTATCGTAGTTTTAACCGTTTTAATCAGTGGTTAACATAAGCTTATAAGCATAAAAAACCCCTACTACCAAACGGTAATAAGGGCTTTTTTAGTCATCAAATCATTTTATCTAAAAGATAAAACAATCTAGATGGGCAACTAGGCGCTTTCAACCATCACATAACGACGGTTAAATTTACCTTTGGTCGCAAACTTTACCACACCGTCATTTAGTGCAAATAAAGTATGGTCACGACCCATGCCAACACCTTCGCCAGCGTGGAATTCTGTACCACGTTGACGAACGATGATGTTACCAGCGACGATGGCTTGACCACCAAAGATTTTTACGCCTAGCATTTTTGGGTTTGAATCACGACCGTTACGGCTTGAACCGGCAGCTTTTTTATGTGCCATGAGAAAATCTCCTTGTTAATGTGACTTATCGCTAATGCGACAACTCTTAAGCTTTTAGTGCGTTATTAATCATCAATAAACTGACAATCGTTAATTAAGCATTAATCGCTTTGATTTTTAACAAGGTATACCATTGGCGGTGACCTTGCTCTTTGTGATAATGCTTACGACGGTTGTGCTTGACGATACGGATTTTTTCGCCGCGACCATGCTCAACAACTTCAACTTCAACACTAGCGCCTTCAACGATAGGCTGACCGATCTTGACAGTTTCACCATCAACAATCATCAACACATCTTCAAATTTGATTGTTTCGCCTGTTTCTGCTTTAAGTAATTCAACTTTAAGCAATTCATTAACGACTACACGGTGCTGTTTACCACCAGTTTTGATTACTGCGTACATTGTATGACTCCGTTTAACCCGTGTGCCGTGGCTGATATCATACCAACACTTCGACGACGAACACGACAGGGAAAAATTAAAGGCAAGATTTTACGGCTTTTTGCTGATAAAAGCAAGCCGCACCTCTTGTTTTTGTATGGTGGTGATACCAAAAATCTATACTCGTATCAGACACAATGTCATTGATTAATCAGCGCAATGTATATCGCTATTAATATAGACCGCCTAATAACACGCAGAGATAGTGGTTAAAATCCAACAGCGGCTATTATAGCTTATCCAATCAGATACTTACAGTTTTTTGTAAATAGACATGTAATAAGTATCTATTCATTAGTCATCGTTGTTTAGATCACTTAGCTGCTAATAGCTACTTACCAGTGATTTGCTCATTTTTACCATAATAAACGCCGTAATATTCGCCCGAACCTCAAGCGCCGTATCGCATTTTGCTATACTTAAATCAACAATATCACTAGACAGCTATGCTATCATGCATAAAACGCTGGCTTTGCTAAGTATCACTATTAAAAGTATCGCTATTAAAATATTCTTTATTTTTATTGGTATGATTATCTATTATGACTTGTACTCCTTTATCTAAAACCGCTGCGCCATTGACTACCGCGCCATCAGTCAATCTATCGTCTACACCAACCTATGCTGATATCCAGAGCATTGTGGCTGATGATTTCGATATTATGGACAAACAAGTATTTGGCAGCCTTAATTCCAAAGTTAAGCTGGTGATGAATGTCTCACAGCACGTGATTAATGCAGGCGGCAAACGTATGCGCCCATTAATTACCTTGTTATGCGCGCGAATGCTTAATGATGAGCCATCGAAGCAAGCCATGCATTTGGCAGCGATTACTGAGATGCTGCATACCGCGACCTTGGTACATGATGATGTGATAGATGAGTCAGGACAGCGCCGTGGTAAGCCTACTGCCAATGCCACTTGGGATAATGCGACAGCGGTATTAGTCGGTGACTATCTAATTGCTCGTGCTTTTAATTTGTTGGTAGGCTTTCAAAGCTTGCCACTATTGCAAGTGTTTTCAGACGGTACTTGTGATATTGCTGAAGGTGAAGTATTACAACTGCAGCATCAGCATAATCCCGAAGCAACTGAGCAAGATTACCTCAATATCATCGATGGTAAGACTTCACGGTTATTTATGATGGCAACTCAAGGCGCTGCGATTTTGCAAGGTCAAACGCAGCACTTGCAAGCATTGGCTGATTTTGGTCAGCACTTTGGCAATGCTTTTCAAATCGTCGATGACGTGCTTGATTACAGTGGCGATAGTGCGCTGATGGGTAAGAATCTCGGCGATGATCTAGCTGAAGGCAAACCTACCCTACCTACTATTAAAGCACTCGAACTACTCAAAGACAGCAACAAAGAAGGCTATGAGCAGCTGCGTATCGCCGTCCAAACGGGCAAAACACCTAATGCAGAACAGTTAATCGCCTTAGTACGCCATTCAGGCTCACTAGATTACTGTAAACAGCGGGCTTTAGAAGAAACCAAGCTTGCCCAACAAGCACTCAGCAGTTTGCCGGATAATCGCTATCGTCAGGGCCTATACCAGTTAACTGAACTTGCCAGCGGTCGCTTATTATAATTATCAAATAACAACGCTTAGTTATTATTTATATTGCTACTACATTGATAAGACTCAAATCGATACTGCTTATATTGATATAAGCAGTTAAATGTTTTTATTGCTAAATTTTACTTAATTATTGCTATAGCAATGTTTTTCTGAACAGACTAAATATTGCTTCTTATGTGTCTCCCTTTATTAATGATACACTTCTATATTTTTTAAATAAACAAAATTTAACAATGTTATCACTGACTAGCCAATGTAAATTTTGCCCTTCATCTTTAGCGTAATGCTTGTGTTTTCAATAGGTTCTAATCTTTTATTATCATAAACGGCAACTATAGCCGCCAGAAACGGTTTTTTTCGCCTTGACTGTGGGGTATACCCTATAGTTTATAATCTCTTATTAAATTTACTTATCCGGTTATTGAGCATTCGATGTACTGTGATAACGATAAATGCCTAATAGTTTTTTATATTTTCTACGTTAAGATGTATCCATAAACTATTTATACTGTCACTATTTATTATTATATGATATTTATATTGCCGAGGACATTGATGAAGCACTCTTATCTTGCGCTTGTAATAGCAACTGTACTATCTGGAGCTGTACTGGTTGGCTGTGACAAAAAAGAGGATGCCGCTGGCGACGCGGCGGCGGCACAGCAACAAATGCCGCCCTCCGTCGTCAACGTTCAGACTATTACTTTTGATACCGTACCACAAGTACAGACTTTTGCTGGACGTACAGCGGCTTATCAAACCGCTGACGTCCGCCCACAGGTAAACGGCATTATCGACGAAGTGTTGTTCCGTGAGGGCAGCAACGTCAAAAAAGGTCAACCTTTATATCGCATCAATACGGATAACTATGCGACGTCTATTACCAGTGGTCAGGCGGCAATAGCCCAAGCAGAAGCCAACTATCAGACGGCATTGGCTAATAATGCCAATGCAAAAGCGGATTTGGCCAGCCGTCAAGCGTCATTATCACAAGCACAAAATGATTTGCAACGTCTGCAAGGTTTGGTGGCTATTGATGCCATCTCAAAGCAGCAATACGATCAAGCACAAACCGCTGTGCGTACTGCACAAGCAGCTGTCCAAAGCGCCAATGCTGCTATCGGTCAATCCCAAGCCGGTATTGAAAGCGCAAAAGCAGGTATCCAAACGGCGAAGGCTGGCTTGCAAGCGAGCACTTTAGATCTCAATCGTACCATCGTACGTGCGCCTATCTCAGGTCGTACAGATCGCTCTAGCGTCACTGCCGGTACATTGGTTAGCTCAGGTCAACCTACTCCTTTAGTAACTATCTCACGCCTAGATCCTATCTATGTCGATATCAGTCAATCATCTTCTGAACTGCTTAAATTGCGTCAGCAGATCTCTGCAGGCAAAGCAAAAACTGGTATGAACTCAGTTGAATTGGTGTTAGAAGATGGTTCAACCTATCCTGTACGTGGCGAGTTGGCATTGTCAGAAGCGAAAGTCGATGAATCAACAGGGGCTGTGACATTACGTGCAGTCTTCCCAAATAACAGCAATATCCTATTACCCGGTATGTATGTCAGCGCCCGCTTGACTCAAAGCGTGATCACCAATGCAGCACTTGTTCCTCAAAGCGCCGTGATGCGCTCGACCAAAAGCGAGACGCAAGTTTATATCGTTGATGAAAACAACAAGATCCAAGTTCGTCCGGTTACGATTAATGGTACTTATCAAGGACAATGGGTAGTCACTGACGGTCTTCAAGCTGGCGATAAAGTAGTGATTATTGGTGGCGCAAAAGTGAAGCCTGAACAAGAGGTTATTGCGAAGCCATTAGAAAATCCAAACCCTGCGCCTGTTGCAAAAGAGGCTGCTGCCAAAACACCGCAGCAAGCTGCACAATCAGCTGCCAAATAATTCCATTCAAAGCTAGGAAGACTTAGGGATTTACTATGTCACGTTTTTTTATTGATCGCCCTATTTTTGCATGGGTGATGGCTATTTTAGTCATGCTTATCGGGATAATATCGGTTATCAACTTGCCGATTGAGCAGTATCCGGCGATTGCGCCACCAACCGTCACGGTCAGTGCCAGCTACCCTGGTGCGAACGCTGAAACCGTTGAAAACTCCGTCGTACAGATTATTGAGCAGCGCATGAAGGGCCTCGATGGCTTGATGTATATGAAGTCATCAAGTTCATCAAACGGCAGTGCCTCTGTACAGCTGTTCTTTGAGAACGGTACAGATTCTGATACTGCACAGGTTCAGGTACAGAACAAATTACAGGCTGCGATGAGCTCACTGCCTGAGCAAGTACAGCGTCAAGGCGTCAACGTTAATAAAGCCTCTGAAGGGTTCTTAGCCGTGTTTGGCTTTGTCTCTGAAGACGGTAGTATGGATCCTGCTGATATCGGCGATTACATCAACTCTAATGTCGTGGAACAGCTCAGCCGTGTTGAAGGCGTTGGACAAGTTCAAGCGTTTGGTGCCTCTTACGCCATGCGTATCTGGCTAGATCCTGAACGCTTACGTGGCTATAGCTTGGTGCCATCTGATATCGTCAATGCTGTACGAGCGCAAAACGCGCAAGTATCAGCTGGTCAATTAGGTCAAGCGCCTGCTGACGTCGATGAGCAAGTTATTAATGCGACCGTCACTGTACAGAGCTATCTAAAAACACCTGACGAGTTTAAGAATATTCTACTAAAAACCGATACATCAGGGGCTCAAGTACGCTTAGGAGATGTTGCAAAGGTTGAAATTGGTAGTGAAGATTATAGTACTATTGCCTTATTTAATGGCCAACAAGCCGCAGGTCTTGCCGTATCACTCGCAAGTGGTGCAAACGCGCTTGAAACGCGCGAATTGGTCGGTAATCGAGTTGCTGAACTAGAAGCAAATTTCCCTATCGGTCTAAAATCAGTTATTCCTTACGACACGACTCCATTTGTACGTTTGTCTATCGAACAAGTGGTCAAGACCTTAATCGAAGCGATCGTATTAGTATTTATCGTCATGTTCCTTTTCTTACAGAACTGGCGTGCGACTATTATTCCAAC
Source organism: Psychrobacter sp. LFX-11D (assembly GCF_904846475.1). Taxonomy (NCBI): domain Bacteria; kingdom Pseudomonadati; phylum Pseudomonadota; class Gammaproteobacteria; order Moraxellales; family Moraxellaceae; genus Psychrobacter; species Psychrobacter sp. LFX-11D. The sequence continues at coordinate 26,964 of NZ_CAJHAV010000004.1, read as the reverse complement.
TCTTGCCGTACCTGTGGTACTACTAGGTACGTTTGCAGTACTGTATATTGCAGGGTTTAGTATTAACGTCTTAACCATGTTTGCGATGGTACTGTCCATCGGTCTATTGGTCGATGATGCGATTGTCGTGGTAGAAAACGTCGAGCGGTTATTAGAAGAAGACCCCCATATTTCTATTAAAGACGCTACGATACAATCAATGGGTGAGATTAGTAAAATTGTTGTCGGTATCGCGCTTATCTTATCAGCGGTATTCGTTCCGATGGCATTCTTCGGTGGCTCAACGGGTGTCATTTATCGTCAGTTCGCCATTACCTTGATTACCAGTATGGTACTGTCGGCACTGGTTGCACTTATCTTTACCCCTGCCCTTTGTGTGACGTTACTGAAACGTAGTAAAAGTCATGAAAAAGGCAATAGCGAAAATCAAAAAGGCTTCTTTGGTTGGTTTAACCGCTCTTTTACTAAAACAAGTCAATCTTATGAAAAATTTGTCGGTAAAAGTTTCCGTTTTAAATGGTTATATCTGATTGTCTATGCTGCCATTATCGGTATTATGGCAGTGGTGTTCTTGCGTATTCCTGGCTCGTTTTTACCAGAAGAAGATCAGGGCATCATGTTTACCGCCGTACAGCTGCCTGCTGGTTCGACACTGAATGAGACGCAAGCGGTACTCGATAAAGTCAGCGCTTACTATAGTGGTCAAGAGCCAGATAATGTGGCGTCAGCGTTTACTATTGCAGGCTTTAGTTTTGTTGGACAAGGACAAAACGTTGGTATTGCCTTCGTTAAATTGAATGACTGGGCAGATCGTAAGGGCGAAGAAAATACCGCGCGAGCAGTTTCTGATCGTGCACAAGGTTATTTCTTTACTCAAATTAACGAAGCAACTGTTTTTAATATCATCCCCCCAGCGATTAGTGGGCTTGGTAATTCTAGTGGCTTTGACTTGATGCTCCAAGATTCAGGTAGTGTCGGGCACGAAGGTTTGTTAGAGGCGCGCAATATGCTCCTTGGCATGGCCGCGCAAAACGATAAGGTAGCTGGCGTACGTCCAAACGGACAAGAAGATGCGCCACAGCTTAAAATTGATATCAACCAAGAACAAGCCGCCGCTTATGGTTTGTCCATGGCAAATATCAATAGTGTAATTTCAACCGCATGGGGTTCGAGTTATATCAACGACTTCGTTGACCGTGGTCGTGTTAAGCGCGTGTTTGTGCAAGGTGAGCCTAGTAGCCGTACCAATCCTGATGATATCGGTAAATGGTATGTCCGTAATGACAGCAACGAGATGATCTCATTTGATGCTTTCTCTAGTAGTAAATGGGAAACTGGTTCACCGGGTCTCACGCGCTATAACAGTTTGGCGTCAATGAATATCCAAGGTAGCGCAGCCCCTGGTCTCAGTACTGGCGAAGCAATGGAGGCCATGGAAGCTATGGTTGCACAGCTACCAGACGGCATCAGTTATGAATGGACAGGTCTATCATTAGAGGAGAAAAAATCAGGTGCCCAAGCGCCGATGTTGTATGCTATCTCAATCTTAGTGGTATTCTTATGTCTTGCTGCCTTGTATGAAAGCTGGTCAATTCCATTCTCAGTATTGTTAGTCATTCCGCTTGGGGTATTGGGGGCGGTTCTATTTACTTGGATCCGTGGTTTATCCAATGATGTTTACTTACAAGTCGGTCTACTCACGGTGGTTGGGCTTTCAGCCAAGAATGCCATCTTGATTATCGAGTTTGCAAGGGACCATCAAGCGGAAGGTTATACCCTAAAAGAGGCCGTCATGACCGCTGCACGTCAGCGTCTGCGTCCTATTATTATGACCTCGCTTGCCTTTGGTCTCGGTGTTGTGCCATTATTCATCGCCACAGGTGCTGGTTCTGGTAGTCAAAACGCCATTGGCACCAGTGTGGTCGGTGGTGTTGTCACTGCAACATTACTAGGTATCTTCTTTATTCCGATGTTCTATATCTGGGTACGTAGTATGTTCCCGCACAAGTATGAGAACAACAAGCCAAATAATGGTGGGAGTACGCCTGGCGGCTCTAATCCGAATAATCCAGACAGTCCAGTTGGACCAACAGAGTATAATGAGCCACCGATCATACACGTTGACGACGATATGCAAAACATGACGCTCTCTAAGAGCGCTCAGCCTGCAAGCTTTGGAGATAATACACAATGAGTTTACGTTATTTTGTTACCCCCAACTCAGTAACTAAGGCAGTCTCTTTGACTGCCCGCGTTCGCCAAAATAGCGGTCGTTTGCTTGGCTTAACGGCTTTGGCATTCAGCATGGCGGCTTGTAATACCATTCCAAAGGCCGATACGCGTCCTGTGCTTGCGGTGCCAAACATTCCTATCGAACAGACCTATGGTGCGTTTGATAAAGAGACTATTAGTAACGCTGAGCAAGCCAGTCTTGCTAGTCAACGCTGGCAGAATTTTTACAGCGACGAGCGTTTAAAGGGTCTGATTGCTTTAGGTCTTCAAAACAATAAAGACTTTGAAAGTGCTCGTTTAGCAATTGAAAAAGCCCGTGCACAATATCAAATTACTGATATCAATGACCTACCTCGCATTGATGGTAATGCTGGCTATTCACGCGCGCGTCAACGCGGACAAACAGGCGATAACTATAATGTTAACCTTGGTCTTGCCAATTATGAGCTCGACTTTTGGGGTAAAATTGCCAGCTTAAAAGATCAAGCTTTGCAGAACTTTTTATCAACGACAGCGGCAAAAGATGCCACTCAAATCAGTCTGATTAGTAACATTGCTCAAAGCTATGCCAATTTGAGCTATAGCTTGGCGCAGCTACAACTGGCAGAGGCGACGGTAGAGAGCCGTGAGAAATCGCTATTTATTGCTAGCAAACGCTTTGAAGCTGGTATTGATCCTAAGCTGCCCTCTTTGCAATCTAGCGCCTCACTTGAAAATGCCCGACTTGCCGTTTTACGTGCCCAAAGCAGTATTTTAAAATCACGTAATGCATTGCAGTTTTTAGTTGGTGGACCAATTCCAACCAATCTGATTCCAACGCCTGCGGTCAGTAACATCACAAGCCAGCAAGTATTTAGTGCTGGCTTGCCAAGTGAGCTGCTACGCTATCGTCCTGATGTGTTGCAAGCAGAGTATAATCTAAAAGCAGCTGGTGCGAATATCGAAGTGGCGCGTGCGTCTTACTACCCTTCTATCAGCTTAGCCAGTAATGTTGGCTTGAGCAGCGGCAGCTTAAATGACCTATTCAAAAGTGGTTCTGTCGGCTGGTCATTCGGTCCAAGCGTTAGTGTGCCTATCTTTGATGCTGGTCGTTTAGATGCCAACTATGATGTGGCACAAATCGAGCGTAAGCAGACGCTTGCAGGCTATGAGCGCTCAATTCAAACCGCTTTCCGTGAAGTGTCGGATGTCTTAGCCACCCGTGCAACTTTGGGCGAGCAGTTAGAGGCGCAGTATCGTTTGCAAGACAACTTTGAGCAAACGTATCAGATTGCTGATGCGCGCTTTAAAGCAGGTATCTCAAACTATTTAGACGTTCTTGATGCTCAGCGTTCGTTATTTTCAACTCAACAAGGCATTTTGGATTTAGAGCTGCAGAAAATCATCAGCCAAATCGAGCTTTATCAAGTGTTGGGTGGTGGTGCCAATCTAGATGTACCTACCGTGATTCCTGTGCCGCAACATAGAAATCTGGTACAAGTAGTCAATGCAGCTGCCAATAGTAACAAGGCAAAAGCTACTGATGCTATCGATGCGGCAAGTTCTGCGCGTGTGGTTTCTGCTCAAGAAGCCCTCGCCATTAAACAGGCACAGCCAGTAGAAAAATCTACCTTTAAGCCAACGGCTGTGGTCGATATCAATAATGATGGCAAGACTGATGCTGCTCTCGGGGTGATTACTGAAGAAACCACCTCAAAAGAGACTCGCATCAAAGAAGTCAATGTCGAGCAAGTACCAGTCACGCAGATTATTGAGCCATAAATCTTTATAAAGCCCTAAGCGCGTGACGTACTTTTATCGCGTTGATAGTCGATAACTACAATCAGCCCTACCGACTCATTATAGTAAGTCGGTAGGGCTTTTTGCTTTTGATAGTGCTTTTGCTTTTCATAGCTGGTATTGGGTATAGTATCGACATTGTGTGACGTACCTTTTTAAAAACCTTAGTAGTGACCTCATTAAAAATCTCAGTAATTAAAAAAATAACCGTGATTGCCATTCAGATAAGGAAACAATATGACTTATACTTTTAACCGCCAATTCCCTGAAACTCGCCTACGTCGTTTGCGTTATAACGACAATATACGGGCGATGATTCGTGAAGTTGAGCTGCATCCCAAGCACTTTATCGCGCCCGTTTTTGTATTGGAAGGTACTAACGAGCGTCAAAAAATCGCTAGTATGCCGGGGGTTGAGCGCTTGTCGATAGACCTGCTCATTAAGCACGCCAAAGACTTGTTAAGTGAAGGCGTCACGACCATCGATATCTTCCCAGTAATTGATAACTCACTAAAAACCCCTGATGGTAGGTCTGCTTATGATGAAAACGCTCTCACTGCGCGTGCGGTAAAAGCGGTCAAAGATGCTGTGCCAGAGATGGTCGTCATGACCGATGTGGCATTGGACCCTTATACTTCACACGGTCAAGATGGCTTGCTGGATGACTCAGGTTATGTCGTAAACGATGCAACGGTTGAGGTGTTGGTCAAGCAGGCATTGGTTCACGCCCGCGCCGGTGCCGACATCATCTCTCCTAGCGATATGATGGATGGTCGTATCAAAGCCATGCGTGATGCTTTTGAAGCTGAAGGTTTTGTGAATACCGCTATCATGGCGTATTCAGCAAAATACGCTTCTGCTTATTACGGTCCGTTTCGTGATGCGGTCGGTAGTGCGGGCAATTTAAAAGGTGGGCATAAGAAGCAGTATCAGATGGACTTTGGTAATCGTGCTGAAGCGCTACACGAAGTTGCCATGGACATCAATGAAGGCGCGGATATGGTGATGATTAAACCGGGTCAGCCATACTTGGATTTAATCCGTGAAGTCAAAAACACCTTTGGTGTACCAACGTTTGCATACCAAGTCTCTGGTGAATATGCCATGCATATGGCAGCGATTCAAAACGGTTGGCTTACTGATGCCGTCATTTTAGAGTCATTAATTGGCTTCCGCCGTGCTGGCGCTGATGGTATCTTGACCTATTTTGCATTAGAAGCGGCAAGACAGCTGAATAACGCTTAATTTCAGCATATTTATATATAGTTAATCCACTTTTAAAAGGGTACAGAACTACTAGGGCTAATTATTCGCAGCCTCTGTCTGCGTAGGCACAACAAGCAAGAAAAATTAACCCCAGTAGTACCTTATTATATTTGTATTTCTTTTATTTAGGACCGACTATACTAAAAAAACCGTACCCGCGACTTTATAGCAGCGGGTACGGTTTTTTATTTCTTTATCCTAAAAATTCAAACAGCATTTTATAAAATAGCACTCTATAAATGTGCTCGCCCATGCGGCTTATCAAAGTCAATAATAGGACCAACCGGTATCACTCCAGTTGGATTAATCGTTGCATGACTGGTGTAATAATGTGCTTTGATATGTTCCATATTCACGGTGTCTTTAATACCCGATACTTGATACAAATCACGCAGATAGCCCCAAAGATTGGGATAATCAACGATGCGGCGAATATTACATTTAAAATGTCCAACATAAACGGCATCAAAACGCACCAAGGTCGTGAATAAGCGCCAATCCGCCTCAGTTATTGTGTTACCTATTAAGTAACGTTGGTCTGCCAAGCGCGCCTCTAACGTATCTAGCGCAGCGAATAGCGCAACGACCGCTTCTGTATAAGCAGCTTGCGTGCTCGCAAAACCAGCTTTATAGACGCCATTATTGATAGCATCATAAACAAACGTATTTATCTCATCAATTTCTACTATCGCATCGGATGGTAAAAAATCGCCAGCTACTGCCCCAACGTCATCAAAAGCTGAGTTAAACATACGAATAATCTCAGCGGATTCATTGCTGACAATGGTATTGGTCTTTTTATCCCATAATACCGGTACTGTCACCCGTCCCGTATAATTTGGCTTTGCCGCGAGATAAACTTCATATAGATAACTTGCATTGATAATAGGGTCAGCGACAACACCTACATCCTCTGCAAACGTCCAACCTTTATCGCCCATAAAAGGATGAACCACAGACATCGAAATAATATCTTCTAGACCTTTGAGTCTGCGGTAAAGCGTGGTGCGATTTGCCCATGGACATGCCAAAGAGACATATAAATGATAACGGTTGGCTTCGGCTTGAAAGCCACCTTGACCCGATGGACCAACACTACCATCTAACGTTACCCAATTTCTAAAGCCTGCATCTTCTCGCTCAAAGCGTCCACCGCTAGATGCTGTATCATACCATTTATCCTGCCAGTGCCCATCGACCAATAAGCCCATACGGTGCTCCTAACCCTTTCACTGTTAACTTAACTTTATTAGATACTATTCGATTATCATCAGAGTTGTTTTTCTATTATCTGCAATAGTATTACTAGACTGCCCAGTACCAAGCGACTTATCGCTATTGACAATAAAAACTAAATGATAATTCTATTATAGCAATTAAAACTACATAAAAATCCTTATTTGACTGTCGATACAAAGCTAAATCGCAAGATCACAATAATAAGGCAGTTTTATTAGAAAAAAGGCTTGCAAAATAGTGGGAACTTGATAGAATACTCAACCTAAATAGGCGTATAGCTCAGTTGGTTAGAGCGCTACCTTGACATGGTAGAGGTCAGCAGTTCGAGTCTGCTTATGCCTACCAAATTTAGAAAGCCCCAGTTTAACGACTGGGGCTTTTTTTTGCCTGTAAAATATGGGCTGTAGGGGAAAATCCTTATTGGTATCGCTCTATAATCACAAGTATTTAAGCTCTATAAAACTGCTCAAAAAAGCGACGGTGACCAAATGGTGACCAAAACGTGACCAGCCTTCAAAAATATCTAAACCAAAAACCCTCTTTTTGACCTCTACTCTGAATTTTAGATTAACGTCTATTTTTTTATATCCTCTGGCTCAACCTCTGTTACATATTCAAAAAGATCTCCTACTCCTACTTCTAAATACTCGCAAAGCTTGTCTATAGTATCGAAATCAATTCTTGACGATTGGTCATTATAAATCTTATGTAATGTCGTTTTACTCACTCCTGTCGCTCGTACGGCATCCGCTACTTTTAGCCTTCTTTCAGCTAACAAAGTAGGAAGGTGATTAACTATCATCTTGCAAACTCCAATTATAGTTATAAAAAGTACTTGTATAGTTATAAATACATGGTAAATTACAACTATGGTATCTAAAAGTACCATTATGATTAAACTTTATATAAGGAACATATTATGTCACATACCTACCTGACTACCCAAGAGCTTTCTGAGCTTATCAAATACAATCCTCGTACTATCCGTAACGAGCTTAAGGATAGCGTCCTGATTGAAGGGATTCATTATATACGTCCTTTTGGAGGGCGTAAGATTTTATACATCTGGGAAGAAATTGAAAAAGATATGCGCACTGGCATTGCCGGTAGCATCAACGCCATGGCACTACAATAAGGAGAAGTATGATGGCTAGCATTAGAACTAGATATGGCAGACTTGTAGTCGATTTTTACTACATGGGAAAACGCTGTCGGGAGACGACAAACCTGATAGATACCCCAGCAAATCGTAAGAAGCTCGAAGATATTATTTTGAATATGGAAGCAAAAATCAGATTGGGTATTTTTAATTATGCTGAGTACTTTCCTAAAAGTGATAAAGCAGCAGAGATGGTTGCATTAAACGATCGTAAGGAATGTATTAATACTAACGTTCCTTCTTTTGAGCAGTTTGCCACACTCTGGTTTTCTGAAAAAGAAATTGAGTGGCGCGATACCTACAAACGTAAAATACAGGAGATCATTGATATGTATTTATTGCCTGAGTTTGGGACTAGACCCATTCATCTAATAAAAAAGACAGATGTATTAGCCTTCCGTTCATCGCTCGCCAAAGTAACGTACGGAAAAGCTAACAAACATCTGTCAGCAGCACGCATCAATTCGATAATGGTACCTTTAGGTATGATACTAAAAGAAGACGCTAAACGCTACAAGTTTGATAACCCTTATGATGACATTAAGTCGCTCAAAGAGCCTAAAACTGATATTCAGCCATTTACACTGGAGGAAGTCTGGAAATTCATCAATGGCGTTAGGGAAGACTATCGTAATTATTACTTGGTGCGCTTTTTTACTGGTATGCGTACGAGTGAGATTGATGGATTAACATGGGAGAATATTGACTTTAATCGTCGCGAAATAGTGATCAAGCAGGCGCTGGTTAAAGGCAAAATGGTTCCCCCTAAGACGCAAGAGTCTTATCGAGCGATTCAAATGTCACCTTGGGTTTTTGATGCTTTAAAAGATCAGCAAGCCATCACTTATAAGCGCTCAGAGTATGTGTTTTGTGCCCATACTGGTTCGCCGCTTCATTATAACAATATCAATAAACAAGTATGGCATCCCACGCTTAGGCTTTTAGGACTCAAGACACGCAACGCTTATCAGACAAGGCATACGGCAGCGACGCTATGGTTAGCAGCAGGTGAGAGTCCTGAATGGATAGCCAGTCAAATGGGACACTCTACCACTAAGATGCTGTTTAATACCTACAGTCGCTATGTGCCGAATATGACCCGTCAAGATGGCAGCGCTTTTGAGGCTTTGGTTATTCGCAGTCAGACTGCACCAGTCTCTACTAGCAAGGAGACGTCACAGTGAAAATCATTGATTACGATAAACTGCATGCGCGGTCAATTAAGCCAAGATGCCAATGTTATCGCTAATCGATTGATTCGTGACATGCATATCCTAAGTGGATCAGGATTGGCGCGTTTTTTGGAAGTGGATGTCTGCTTTGATAAGCATCGCGCTTTGAGGGTCTAAGTACAGCGGCAGCTGGATAAAACACCTGACTATTTGATAGATGATATGCGTAATGAGCTTAAGAGTAGACTATCAGGATTATTAATGAACTGATACTCGTCACCTATTAACTGGCTGTGTATTTTTACATCAAATGGCAAGGAGCTGTTTGGGGTTTTCTTATGCGTCATTAGTTGTCGTCTTTGTAAAAATCCTTATTGCGAGAAAGGATAAACTCAGGTAGAGTCTAAAAGACATTTGTTTGGATTAATAATTGAATATGAATAATGATAATGAGCAGAATTGTTCGATAGTTGCTGGTAATACTTTTATCGCGCATGTTCGTGCCAGCGACGGTTGCGAGCAGCCACTTTATGACCATTTAACCGGCACAGCACAGATAGCCAAAAACTTGGCAACTAAGATTGGTTTGCCATTAGCGGGTGAGTTGATTGGACTGGTACATGATTTGGGCAAATACAGTCAAGAATTTCAGGAATATATTAAGCTGTGTGCTGCGCATGACAGATTAAAAACTGGTTGTAAAACAGTAGACGATGATTTTGACGCTTTAGAACTACAAAATAAACCTACAAAAGGTTCGGTAGACCATTCTACCGCTGGCGCAATTTATTTATATAAACAACTCAAAGGCTTATCAACCAGCCGAATCGATAATACTACTCAAGAAAAAATAACCATCGGTCAAGGGCAACTGCTTGCCGATATTTTATTCATTTGTGTCGCCTCCCATCATAGCGGCATGGTCAATGTCATTGATAAAGAAGGCAATGAATACCTTAAAAACCGTAAGGAAAAAAACGAGGGCAAATCTCATTATCAAGAGTCTCTCACCAATGCCCGCTATAATCAGTTATTTGCTCACCTAAATGCCAAAGTTAATAATCAAGCGCTTGGTGAATTTAGCAAGGCGATTGCTAATGTATTAAACGATAAATCCTCGAAAGACAAACAAAAAGACTTTTACATTGGCTTTTATGCGCGTCTGCTGTTTAGCTGTCTGATTGATGCCGATCGTAGTAATAGCATCGCTTTTGAGCATCCAGACCAAGCGCATCTATTAGATTATCAGCGCCCAAATTGGCAGACTGCGATAGATAAAGTGGAAGCGCTGTATGAGGATTTTGCCAATCAAGCAAAAAACAATCCCCATAACCCTATTAACGAGCAGCGCACTCATATTGCGGATACTTGTTATGCTAGCGGTCAACAAGCACAAGGTATCTATACTTTAACCGTGCCAACGGGCGGCGGCAAAACACTTGCCAGCCTACGCTTTGCGCTCCAAAATGCCAAAAAACACAACCTTGAACGTATCATCTATATTATCCCCTTTACCAGCATTATTGAGCAAAACGCCGCTGAAGTTCGCAAAGTTTTAGAGGAAAAGCAAGCTGATGGCAGCTATGTGGGTGACTGGGTATTAGAGCAACACTCAAACCTAGAGCCTGATGTACAGACATGGCAAAGTAAGCTAATTATGGACAATTGGAATGCGCCGATTGTATTTACCACGATGGTGCAGTTTTTAGAAAGCTGTTTTGGTGGCGGCACCAAAGGCGTTCGGCGCTTACATCAGTTAAGCCGCGCGGTACTTATCTTTGATGAAATTCAAACCTTGCCCATCAGTTGCTATTATCTATTTTGTAATGCCATTAACTTTTTAACCCGTCATGCTAGCTCTACAGCGGTGCTATGTACGGCGACGCAACCAGTGCTAGACAATCTTCCCATCGCGCATAATGGCAGTCTCAACCCCTCAACAGAAATTATTGGCGATCGCGAGCAGTTAGCCACATTATTTGACACCCTAAAACGCGTGGACATCCACGACCACACTCAAACACTTAGAGATTTAGACAACTTAACAGCTTATATTGAAGACAACTTTCAGGAGTATGCCAGCACCTTAGTGATTGTAAATACCAAAGCGTGGGCAACGCAGCTGTATCAGTCGCTATCGACCTCTATAGCTGAAGATGAGCTATTTCATTTGAGTACGGGACAATGCGCGCGCCACCGTAAAGACCTATTGGCTAAGATTAGAAGTCGGCTAGACCAAGGTCTGCCGACCTTGGTCATCTCAACGCAATTGATAGAAGCAGGTGTGGACGTTTCATTTAAGTCTGTGATTCGGTTTTTGGCAGGACTCGACAGTATCGCGCAAGCCGCTGGACGTTGTAACCGTCATGGCGAGATGGGTAATGGGACAGGAGCTTCTTTAAGGGGACAAGTATTCATCGTCAGCCCTGATAAAGAAAATCTGAGCAAATTGCCAACTATCGAGCTGGGTAGAAATAAAACGTCTGATATTCTTCACAGTTTAAGACTGCCTGAAAATGAGGGCAAGCACCTACTCGACCCCGACATCATGACTGAGTTTTTTAATGTATTTTATACCACAGAACATGCGACAAAAGAGATGGCTTATCCGATTAAAAATCAAAGTGGCAAGTCCTCTGGTGCTGAGACCGTATATGGTTGGTTAAGTAACAACACTACGAACCCTGTCGTCAATAATGAAAATCCAAATAGGCTCAAAAACGGTCAATATCCAAAACTTTGGCAGTCTTTTATGGATGCAGGACGCGCATTTAAGGCGATTGATGCGCCAACGCAAGCGATCATCGTTCCTTATCATAAAGCAGGTGTTGAGCTGATTAATGACTTGCACGGTACACTCGTCAGCGATGGTGAATTTTATAAACTAGTCCATAAAGCTCAGCAATATAGTGTCAATGTGTTCCCTTGGATGCTGCAAAAACTACAAGATGATAAGGCCATTGCTATGGTCAGAGACACCGGTATTTTGACGTTAAATGAGCAGTTTTATGATGAGCATATGGGGATAGATATCGCAGGAACAGGCAAGCTTAATTTTGTGGATTTTGGGATGTAGCAGTTGATATGAAAATGGCAATGACCGTGGTAAGACAGTCATTGCCGAGCAAATATACTCATATTTTCCTTTACGTTTCAATCCACATCAAGATTTTAAATAAAAATAGCTTGATGAAGTGATCCATTATACGCTATTATCGTTTTGAAGGTAATTTTCTATATATACATATTTTCTTTTACGAAGTTTTTTATTCTCTAAGATTCTGTTAGCTTACTATCAAAAGGAAAACGATTATGGCAGCCCTACTGATCACTTACGACTTAAATGCACCTGGTCAAGAGCATGATAAGATTCTTGACAAAATAAAGACTTTTAATGGATGGGCTAGGCTTTCAGAGTCAAGTTACGCAGTCTCAACTTCCTTAGCACCAAATCAAGTGTACTCACAATTTGAAAGTTTATTAGATTCTAATGACCACATTTGGATAATTTCATTGAAAAAACCTTATTCTGGTTTTGGCTCAAAAAAGGTAATCGACTGGTTAGATGCTAATCTAACATATTAGAAATACTAGTAATGCAAGCTTCGTTTTGGAGGCTTGCATTATTCATTAAAAGGAACTGACATGATATGAAAGAAAATAAAATCGAATTTCTACTCACCGGACGACATGCTCTATTTACCGATCCCATCACTCGTATTGGCGGTGAAAAAACCAGCTATCATCTGCCAACGTATGAAGCGCTAAAAGGGGTCTGCAAAAGCATTTATTGGAAACCCTCCATCATCTGGTATGTCGATAAAGTACGGGTGATAAATCCCATTCGCACCCAAACCAAAGGCATGAAGCCCATCAAGTTTCACAAAGATGAAAATGATTTGGCTTATTACACTTACTTGCATGATGTCGCTTATCAAGTGCAAGCACATTTTGAATGGAATATGCACCGCCCAGAACTTGCCGCTGATCGTATTGATGGCAAGCACTATAGCATCGCTCAGCGTATGGTGGATAAAGGCGGTCGCCAAGATATATTTTTAGGTGCTAGAGAGTGCCAAGGCTATATTGAACCTTGCGAATTTGGTAATGGTAAAGGTGCTTATGATGATACGCCGGAGCTAAGTTATGGGCTGATGTTTCATAGCTTTGCCTATCCTGATGAAACTGGCGTAGACGAGCTACACAGTCGATTTTTTCGGGCAGTGATGGAGCATGGCGTTGTGGAGTTTCCCAAGCCGACGGACGATTTAGCTGCCGATAGCAATAATGGTATGCCCAATCGCTTTGTGCGCGCAATGACAGCCAAAAGTTTTACGCTTGATGACAATATTGAGTCAGTCAGCCAAACGGAGGCGACGCTATGAGTTGGTTACAGCGGTTATATCAAACGTATGAGCTGGCTAGCCAAAATGAAGAGATTCAAGCGCAAGATCATGCTTTGATGCCTTATTACCACGTCAATCAAAACATACAAATCATCGCCACCATCAATAATAAAGGCGACTTTGTTAGAGCAGAAATCTGCCGAGAGGATAGCGGCAAAGTCAAATCCAAATACCTTGCCATTCCTGCGACTAACGATTCTGCTAACCGCACTTCGGGCGCAGTCGCCCATCCGTTATCAGACAAATTGCAATATGTGGCTAAAGATTTCCATAATTATAGTGATGGTAGTAAAGTTGATTTGTATCCTCTATACGAAGAAGTGCTTTCTACTTGGTGTGAGTCAAACTATACCCATCCAAAGGCACAAGCGGTGCTAAATTATGTCCAAAAAGGTACGCTGGTCAAAGATTTACTTAACGCTAAAGTGTTGATTGCAGATCCAGATGACAATGAAAAGCTGGCGTATCCTGCGCAAGCTGGCGACTATCCAGACAGTATTTTATCCTCATTGAATAAGAATAAGGGCGTATTTGACCAAGGCGCGGCGTTTGTTGCGTGGCAAGTCATCAATAGCGAATTGGGCAGTCAAGCCAAATCAAGCCAAGCTGAAACGTGGAAAGATGACAGCTTATTTGAGTCATGGCAGCAGTTTTATGCCACCCTTGATAGCACAGATGGCTTTTGTTATATCACCGGTCAAAACCGACCGCTTGCCAGCAAACATCCCAATCGTATTTTGCGAAGTGCGACCAATGCCAAGCTCATCTCCGCCAATGATATGGACAGCTTTACCTTTTTAGGACGCTTTACGGACAATAAAGCTTCTATCAAAGCGCAAGGCTTACAAGGCGCGAATATCAGTGCCGTGGTCACCGAAAAAGCCCATGCCGCGCTCTCTTGGTTACTGACACGTCAAGGGCGCGAGGAGGCAGGACAAGCGGTCGTCGCTTGGGCAATCTCTGGCACAAACACGCTACAGCCAACAGAACCCTTGGATAAGAGCACGGTTTTTGATGTGGTCGAAAACGCTGAACAAAGTGAGCAGATACATTTTGAAGCGCCCGATGCTGACGAATTTGAAAATATGGACAGTGAAGATGATGAAGACAGCGAGCAAGAGAGCGCTGTCACAGATGAAAAAGCGCCTTTACCCTTTAAGCACAGTAACAATCTAGGTCATTTATTTGCTACCCATTTAAACAACACCATGCAAGGTTACCGGCAAAAGCTTGCCGCGCATGACCAGATTTCTATCATAACTTTGGAGGCGGCGACCCCTGGACGCATGGCGGTCACTTATTATCACGAGAGTATGCCAAACGATTATATTGACGCGCTAGAATCTTGGCATCAGCAATTTGCGTGGTATTTCACTTATGCCGATCCTGACAGTGGTGAGCGTAAATTAACGCTCAAAGCACCAACGCCCAAGCAAATTGCCCAAGTGGCTTATGGCGCGCGTCTGTCTGATGCGCTAAAAAAACAGGTCGTCTCGCAAGTACTGCCTTGTATCGTTGAGGGAGCGGCAAGGCAGTTTCCTTGGCAATTGGTCGATTTGTCCATCAAACGCGCTTGCAATCCGCTGGCATTAGAGAAATGGGAATGGGAGCAAGCTATTGGCGTCGCCTGTGCCTTATACCGTGGCTATTATTTGCGTCAATCAGAATCTAAAAAAAGGAGCTATACCGTGGCATTACAAACCGATTATACCAGCCGTGATTATTTATATGGTCGCCTATTGGCCGTTGCTGAAGATATCGAGAGCCTAGCGTTATTTATAGCAGGCGAAAAACGCAATACCACCGCGCAGCGTTACATGCAGCAATTTGCCAATCGCCCCTTTACCACATGGCGCAATATCGAGCTGGCACTCAAGCCTTATGAGAACCGCTTAAAGTCCAATCGTGGCGGTTATCTGGCTAATAAACAAGACTTGATTGACCAAATCATGAGCTTATTTAATGTTGAAGACTTTACCAATGATGCCGCCTTGTCAGGTGAGTTTTTACTGGGTTATCACAGCCAAAAAATGCAAATAAAACTGGATAAGCAGCAAGCAAAAAAGAATCGTCAAGACGAAAAATATTTAGAAAACACTGATGCAACGGCTTAATCTAAACTTTTAAATATCTGTATTTAAAACCTAATAAAAGGAAACCGTATGACCGCCTCTACTCAAAACCCTATCAATAATAAAATCGACTTTGCCATCATCATGGGCGTAACCAACGCCAACCCCAATGGCGACCCTTTAAACGGCAACCGTCCCCGCACGGACTTTGAAGGCAATGGTGAAATCACTGACGTTTGCCTAAAACGTAAAATTCGTGACCGTTTGCAAGAGTCTGGCGAGGCGATATTTATCCAATCTGATGAGAAAAAAACCGACGGCATGACCAGCCTAAAAAACCGTGCTTATGATGAAATAGTTGGCTTAGGTAAAGGCGCGTTTGAAGCCGATAAAAAAGAAAATATCGAAGCCAAACGTGATGAAACCGCAAAAAAAGCCTGTGATAAATGGTTTGATGTGCGCGCTTTTGGTCAAGTATTTGCCTTTAAAGCCGATGCTAAAAATGCCGATGGCGTATCTATTCCTATTCGCGGTCCTGTCACCATTCAATCTGCGTTTAGCTTACAGCCTGTCGATATTACCAGTACCCAAATTACCAAGAGCGTCAGCGGTGAAGGCGATGGCACCAAAAAAGGTAGCGACACTATGGGCATGAAGCACCGCGTTGACGAAGGTATCTATGTGACTTATGGTGCTATCACCCCACAATTGGCAGAGCGTACCGGATTCAGTGATGCCGATGCTGAAAAGCTAAAAGAGATTTTACCAAAGCTGTTTGAAGGCGATGCGTCATCAGCGCGTCCTGAAGGTAGCATGCAAGTTAAAAAGGTCGTTTGGTGGGAGCATAGTAGCAAATCCGGTCAATACTCCTCTGCAAAAGTACATCGTAGTTTAAAAGAACTGCTTGATGATAAAGGCGCGTTTGATGAGGCAGCGTTAACATCGGTGCTTGCAGGATTAACGCCTGAGATTATTGAAGGGTTTTAAGCTGTCATTAATTTTTAGATATTTGAGCAAGCTTTACATAGTGAAGTTTGCTTAAAACCTATTACTTAATAGAGAGTAAAATCATTATGCAAACCCTCTACCTATCTCGCCTACAACACTATCTCTTTTGCCCGCGTCAGTTTGCCCTAATTGAGCTGGAATGCGCGTGGGAGGAGAACTTGTTTACCGCTGAAGGGCAAGTCATGCACGAAAAGGTCAACTCTGGCGGGCATGATACGCGCGGTAATATTAAAACCGTGCGTACCTTGCGGTTAGGTCATGACGCACTGGGATTAGAGGGCGTGGCGGATGTGGTTGAATATCATACTGATGACGACGGCATCCAAGTGCCCTTCCCTATTGAGTATAAACGCGGTAAGCCCAAATCACACCGCGCCGATGAAGTGCAACTGTGCGCGCAAGCATTGTGCTTGGAGGACATGCACGACTGTATTGTTTCCAAAGGCGCACTTTTTTATGGCAAAACGCGCCGCCGTCACGCGGTAGATTTTGATGATGAGCTGCGGCAAATTACCTTAAATGCGATTAACGAGTGCCGTCATATTATAGAGAGCGGACAGACGCCAAAGCCCACTTATAGCACCAATAAATGCCGAAATTGCTCGCTTAAAGATATCTGTCACCCAAAGATTTTTAATAAAAATGCTCAAGCTTGGTTGAACAAAAAAATCAATCTGAGCTTAGAGGATTAGCATTGCTTCACTATTTAATTTACTGCTAATTTAACTACTTTTTTAGCCTAGATAAGGATACTCATGCGCCCACTAAAAAACACACTATTTGTGCAAACCCAAGGCGCATGGCTGAATAAGCAAGGCGAAAACGTCGTTATGAATATTGATCATGAAGTCAAAGGTCGTGTACCTATTCATAAGCTGGAGGCTATTGTTTGTTTCGGGCAAGTCTCAATTTCACCAGCACTTATGGCACATTGTACCGACAACGCGATGACCATTACGCATCTCAATCGCTATGGCAAGTTTCAAGCGCGTATTGAGGGCGCGGTCAGTGGTAATGTGCTGCTGCGCCGTGAGCAGTATCGCATTAGTGATGATGCGGCGCGGGTGCAGCCGATTTGTCATAGTATTATTTTGGGTAAAGTACACAATCAGCGTCAAGTGGTGCGCCGCTATCTGCGGGATTATAAATCTGGGTTAGATGAAAATATAGTTGATCGTTTAGAGTCGGTACAAGTACGACTTGAACGCGGACTGCATAAAATTCTAGCGGCCGAAAACTTACCTGATTTACTAGGTCGCGAAGGGGAAATGGCAAGCCTTTACTTCAGTGTGTTTCCTCATTTTATTCGTAATCCTGATTTTCATTTTGCCAAACGGACGCGTAATCCGCCGACTGATGCGATGAACGCGCTGCTGTCTTTTACTTATACACTGATGACCCATGAGTGTCGCAGTGCGCTGGAAACGGTCGGACTTGATCCTGCTTGCGGTGTGTTTCACCAGCTGCGCCCTGGTCGTCCTTCACTAGCGTTAGATCTAGTCGAAGAGTTCCGCCCTATTGTTGATCGGTTTGTATTATCGCTGGTCAATAAAAAGCAGCTGAGCAAGTCAGATTTTAAAACAGAGGCAAGCGGCGCGGTCTGGCTTAAAGATGAGGCACGGCAAACCTTTTTTAAGGCATGGCATGACCGTAAGCAGCAGACCATTTATCATGATTGGTTTGAGGAAACCGTACCGTTTGGATTGCTACCGCATTTGCAGGCCACGATTATGGCGCGGCATATCAGGGGCGATATTGATGCTTATATTCCGTTTTTGTGGAAGTAACGATAATTATAAAAACAGTAAGTATAAACGTAATAAAAAGGATTCATATTATGATGGTATTGGTGACTTATGACATCTGCTCAGAAGATGCAAACTTTGCAAAACGGTTACGTCACGTAGCCAAGCACTGTCTAAACTTTGGGCAGCGGGTGCAATATTCGGTATTTGAAATCGAGGTCAATCCTGCGGAGTGGGCTACTCTTAAAGCTAAGCTTGAGGACATTATTAATCATGATGTAGATAGTTTACGTTATTATTATCTTGGTAAAAACTGGCGGAATAAAGTGGAACACATTGGAGCAAAACCTGTGCTAGACTTAAACGATGTACTGCTATTTTAGCGGTTGTTATCATAAAATCTATTATTTGACCGTAATAAGGTCAATGCGAACCTATAGCGTACATAAAATCTCTAAGAGACTCGCAAAAGAGGCGTAATGCTATTTAACAACCTGATTTTATTACCTTTATTTTTTTATAATAAAAATTTAGTGAGTGTACTACTTGCCAAATTCGCTTGTGGTTTAGACGTTCGCAAATTCCAAGGTTTTTTCTTAACCTTATTAGTGACTTAGACCATAGGCAGTTCGCACCTTCACGGGTGCGTGGATTGAAACTAAAATTGGCTTGGTCGATATAGGCTTGCTTTAGTTCGCACCTTCACGGGTGCGTGGATTGAAACTAGTATCTTATTGGCTGTCTGCATTCGCTTACGTTCGCACCTTCACGGGTGCGTGGATTGAAACTATTTGTGGCTGAATCTTGCGAGTAGGTATTACGTTCGCACCTTCACGGGTGCGTGGATTGAAACGTTGGGACTATGCGGGTAACTCGCTAGGCGCAAAGTTCGCACCTTCACGGGTGCGTGGATTGAAACTGCATAACGTGCGCCGCCAATGACAGCGCCAACCGTTCGCACCTTCACGGGTGCGTGGATTGAAACTGCACCGCTGCTTTAGATACGGCTGCCATAATTACCGTTCGCACCTTCACGGGTGCGTGGATTGAAACATCAGTATGTTATCAAGGGCTGCTTGCTGCGTTTGTTCGCACCTTCACGGGTGCGTGGATTGAAACAACTCATGCCAATTTAGGTGATATATGAAACTCGTTCGCACCTTCACGGGTGCGTGGATTGAAACAAGGCATACAGCAGAACGACAATACGCTTAGACAGGTTCGCACCTTCACGGGTGCGTGGATTGAAACAGCACAAAGTGTTTGACGGTATCGACCAAACAGGCGTTCGCACCTTCACGGGTGCGTGGATTGAAACTTAGCCAACCAAATACCACACTACCTGATGTAATGTTCGCACCTTCACGGGTGCGTGGATTGAAACACGCCAAGATGATAAACAAAGGCTTGATGTTAGTTCGCACCTTCACGGGTGCGTGGATTGAAACACTAATAGCAGATAGTGCAGCAAAAAGCATAACGTTCGCACCTTCACGGGTGCGTGGATTGAAACCGCAGAGCACTAATGGAAACGCTATTGAGATACGGTTCGCACCTTCACGGGTGCGTGGATTGAAACCTAAATGAAGCTAAGAAGCATTTAAGCGTTCAGGTTCGCACCTTCACGGGTGCGTGGATTGAAACTCGCTTTTCGCCTGATTGTTTATCTGTCCATTGGTTCGCACCTTCACGGGTGCGTGGATTGAAACGCGCTGCTGCAAACCCTTGTTACTTACGATTGCGTTCGCACCTTCACGGGTGCGTGGATTGAAACTCATCTAGCCCATCAAACACGCTTTGGTCTAGCTGGTTCGCACCTTCACGGGTGCGTGGATTGAAACTAGCTTAGAGAGCGAATACGAATACCAAAACAGCGGTTCGCACCTTCACGGGTGCGTGGATTGAAACCAGTCTCACCAACGGCAATATTGATACGCCCAGCCGTTCGCACCTTCACGGGTGCGTGGATTGAAACGGTGGCGACCCAATGTCGTTCGAATTGTATCGTTACGTTCGCACCTTCACGGGTGCGTGGATTGAAACCGATTGATGCACTAACAGACACCAATAAAACAGTTCGCACCTTCACGGGTGCGTGGATTGAAACCAGCGCACAGTTAGCGAAACAGTAACGCGCATGTTCGCACCTTCACGGGTGCGTGGATTGAAACATCTACAACGGTATTAGTGCCCTTAGTAATTAGTTCGCACCTTCACGGGTGCGTGGATTGAAACACCAGTAGTACGGCTAACAATGTGCCATGCCAGCGTTCGCACCTTCACGGGTGCGTGGATTGAAACTATATCACTAATATCACTTGCTAGGTATTCATTAGTTCGCACCTTCACGGGTGCGTGGATTGAAACAGATTCCTAATCCGGGAACGGGGAACGGCGCAACGTTCGCACCTTCACGGGTGCGTGGATTGAAACATATAACCTGTAAAGTTCATGGCGTTACCCTAGTTCGCACCTTCACGGGTGCGTGGATTGAAACAGTCACACCTAGATGGTTTTAATGCAAGCGAGAGTTCGCACCTTCACGGGTGCGTGGATTGAAACTTCGCAGTTCTTGTAAGGCGCATCACCCGTTTCGGTTCGCACCTTCACGGGTGCGTGGATTGAAACTATTGATGAGCCGTGGTATTCGTTAAGGCTGTCAGTTCGCACCTTCACGGGTGCGTGGATTGAAACATGCCTTACCCCTTGCTTGTTATATAGTCTAAGAGTTCGCACCTTCACGGGTGCGTGGATTGAAACGGCAGTCGCTGGCGTGATAGGAGATGCTTTTGACCGTTCGCACCTTCACGGGTGCGTGGATTGAAACCTGCTAAATACACCAGGGTTGTACCGCTAAAAGCGTTCGCACCTTCACGGGTGCGTGGATTGAAACAACAAATGGTAGCTGTTTGATGCGAATATCCACAGTTCGCACCTTCACGGGTGCGTGGATTGAAACAGATTAAAGGTTGTGAACTCCACACCAGTATCGGTTCGCACCTTCACGGGTGCGTGGATTGAAACTTGATTACAGGATACCATTGCTTATAGGTCTTGGTTCGCACCTTCACGGGTGCGTGGATTGAAACCTGTTATCTCTGTGCGACTATAACCATGATTTGCGTTCGCACCTTCACGGGTGCGTGGATTGAAACCTGCTCATCACGCCAGCTCCAAAATAGCTTCGGTTCGCACCTTCACGGGTGCGTGGATTGAAACATCAACCGTGAATTGATTGGTGTCGTATCGCTCGTTCGCACCTTCACGGGTGCGTGGATTGAAACAAGCTTAACGCGCTTAATCGACGCATTTACACGCCAGTTCGCACCTTCACGGGTGCGTGGATTGAAACACTCATGAGCCTACGGGCTTAGAGGTGACGTTTAAAGTTCGCACCTTCACGGGTGCGTGGATTGAAACTTGCATACGCACCTCACAATTTAGGCTGTTTAATGTTCGCACCTTCACGGGTGCGTGGATTGAAACTGGTCTACACACGGAAGGCGACGACGCTTTTTTGTTCGCACCTTCACGGGTGCGTGGATTGAAACGATCACATATTCAACAGATACGCCGATGACATCGCGTTCGCACCTTCACGGGTGCGTGGATTGAAACGATATAAGGCACTAGGTAACAGCATGGCGGTAAAGTTCGCACCTTCACGGGTGCGTGGATTGAAACATCAAGCCAAAACCTGCAATCTTACCGCCTGAATGTTCGCACCTTCACGGGTGCGTGGATTGAAACACCTTCGGATAAACCAATAATCATTTTTAGGCGTTCGCACCTTCACGGGTGCGTGGATTGAAACCAAGATGGGCTACCACCTAGACAAGGATTTGATGTTCGCACCTTCACGGGTGCGTGGATTGAAACTTGGTACGCTTGGCAAATTCATCTTACTCATAGTTCGCACCTTCACGGGTGCGTGGATTGAAACCATGTTGCGAAAAATACTATCGCGCTCGTCGCGGTTCGCACCTTCACGGGTGCGTGGATTGAAACTTGTCTCAGTACGTGCAAAAACTAAAGCTATGCAGTTCGCACCTTCACGGGTGCGTGGATTGAAACGTCTTGTAGCGACACAGTTTGTTTTTCTAGCTGGTTCGCACCTTCACGGGTGCGTGGATTGAAACTAATAATATCTGCATAGTAGGGCTTATCGGTACGTTCGCACCTTCACGGGTGCGTGGATTGAAACACGCAGACAACGGTATATCACGCAGGACGTTTTGTTCGCACCTTCACGGGTGCGTGGATTGAAACAAACATGAATGGGAAGTAAGCAAAGCCGCTATCGCGTTCGCACCTTCACGGGTGCGTGGATTGAAACAATTTGGTCAGGACGGCAAGCTATCGACCTACCGTTCGCACCTTCACGGGTGCGTGGATTGAAACTATTCGAGATCATAAATGAGATAGACGGTGATGGTTCGCACCTTCACGGGTGCGTGGATTGAAACGCAAATGGCGCTTTGGTGATTGATAAGGCTGCAAGTTCGCACCTTCACGGGTGCGTGGATTGAAACCCACACGCTATCTCGATAAGTCTTGCTGTTAGCGTTCGCACCTTCACGGGTGCGTGGATTGAAACATCTATAGCGTATGTGATGCTGAAGGTAATTTGGTTCGCACCTTCACGGGTGCGTGGATTGAAACTGTAGAATACATTGCCTGAATGGTCTACTAATACGTTCGCACCTTCACGGGTGCGTGGATTGAAACAACTGCTGCTCAATCTTGTGTTCTGTATGTCGGTTCGCACCTTCACGGGTGCGTGGATTGAAACGGGTATGGTTACGGTTTTTGTTGGTTTGATGGTGGTTCGCACCTTCACGGGTGCGTGGATTGAAACATCAGGCTCAACACAACGAGAAGCCATATCAAGTTCGCACCTTCACGGGTGCGTGGATTGAAACATCAAGACCAACGTCACCAGTAGTGGCAAAAGGAACGTTCGCACCTTCACGGGTGCGTGGATTGAAACATGTTGACCACTACCAATTGACATGCTCACCTAGTTCGCACCTTCACGGGTGCGTGGATTGAAACACCTAAGCTTGCGCCTGTTACTTTTCCAGCATGGTTCGCACCTTCACGGGTGCGTGGATTGAAACTAACGGTTTTGCTTTAATAGCGGGTAGTTTCAAGTTCGCACCTTCACGGGTGCATGGATTGAAACTATACTCATATTTATTATTCTTATTAATTATAGTTCGCACCTTCACGGGTGCGTGGATTGAAACATAATTTTTCCATAATCTAAGAACCGAATCTTCGTTCGCACCTTCACGGGTGCGTGGATTGAAACTGTTGCATCTGCGACATTAATGACTTGACGCTTAAGTTCGCACCTTCACGGGTGCGTGGATTGAAACTAGAATATTTTTATTCAGGCTTGCGGGGCATTTGTTCGCACCTTCACGGGTGCGTGGATTGAAACGCGTGTGATACGCCGCAAGTCTGAATCAGGACGGTTCGCACCTTCACGGGTGCGTGGATTGAAACTAGGTCTGTATTAAAAGTACCTAGCCCTGAAGGGTCTACGGTTCGCACCTTCACGGGTGCGTGGATTGAAACATCTATAGCGTATGTGATGCTGAAGGTAATTTGGTTCGCACCTTCACGGGTGCGTGGATTGAAACCTGATCCAAAGTCTCAAAGATATAATCTATCTGCGTTCGCACCTTCACGGGTGCGTGGATTGAAACTCATAACCTATGATTGCTCTAAGCGCTGGACCAAGTTCGCACCTTCACGGGTGCGTGGATTGAAACTTGCAGCACATGAATGGTCAAGACCGCTGGATGTTCGCACCTTCACGGGTGCGTGGATTGAAACACCTCATCAATCAACTGCTGCAACGCCTCACCAAGTTCGCACCTTCACGGGTGCGTGGATTGAAACATTACGTGATTTAGCAATATCTAAAGCTGATAGTTCGCACCTTCACGGGTGCGTGGATTGAAACAATATCAATCTGAATCAAAACTAAACTGATTCAGGTTCGCACCTTCACGGGTGCGTGGATTGAAACTTTAATAGCTGCTGTAGGGCTTGTAATAGCGTTGTTCGCACCTTCACGGGTGCGTGGATTGAAACTTGTCCTGCGCGATAATACCGCAGCGCTGGTCAGTTCGCACCTTCACGGGTGCGTGGATTGAAACCGTTTCTTGAATGGCAGTCACAACACCCACCATCGTTCGCACCTTCACGGGTGCGTGGATTGAAACTTTAATTAGTAAAGACGTAGGTAAACTACCTTTAGTTCGCACCTTCACGGGTGCGTGGATTGAAACTAAATCATGTTTAGAATAGTTTAAAGAGGTGGTGTTCGCACCTTCACGGGTGCGTGGATTGAAACTTATTGGTCAAAGCGAACTTTGCGTCAGTGTCGGCGTTCGCACCTTCACGGGTGCGTGGATTGAAACCTGCATATTTACTGTTATGTTCTGTACAAATTTGTTCGCACCTTCACGGGTGCGTGGATTGAAACAATAATGGCTAGTAATGGGCGTTGTATGGCTTATGTTCGCACCTTCACGGGTGCGTGGATTGAAACGTGGTACAAGTGAATACACCCAGTACGATGCAGGTTCGCACCTTCACGGGTGCGTGGATTGAAACGCTACCTGATGCTTGCCAAGCCCTTCTTGGGATTGTTCGCACCTTCACGGGTGCGTGGATTGAAACTTGCCATAGATTGACAGTAGCAGCACCATTTTTGTTCGCACCTTCACGGGTGCGTGGATTGAAACGATACGTGGGGCGCGACGTGCCAGCGAGGTACGAGTTCGCACCTTCACGGGTGCGTGGATTGAAACCTTGCCGTCCGCTCTCTCGGTGGTTGAGATCGTGGTTCGCACCTTCACGGGTGCGTGGATTGAAACTAGCTACCTTTGCATAGGAAGGACATTAGAAGCGTTCGCACCTTCACGGGTGCGTGGATTGAAACTGATATAGTCGCTTAACTTGCGTGTAGTGAATAGTTCGCACCTTCACGGGTGCGTGGATTGAAACGTTAAACTCTCGCTGCATCCGCTGTTTGTACTCGGTTCGCACCTTCACGGGTGCGTGGATTGAAACTTACTTAATCAGTATGAACAGATTAAGGATACTAGGTTCGCACCTTCACGGGTGCGTGGATTGAAACTTCTAACTCTTATCTGCCACCCTGTAGAAGCTGTTCGCACCTTCACGGGTGCGTGGATTGAAACCGCTTGAGAAGCCATGCTGGTATAGTAACTATCGTTCGCACCTTCACGGGTGCGTGGATTGAAACACCATAGGTCTCACCGCCACGGTAACTACGGATAGTTCGCACCTTCACGGGTGCGTGGATTGAAACCTAGTGATTCTAAGTAATGATTATTCAGAATCAGTTCGCACCTTCACGGGTGCGTGGATTGAAACCCCATGCTTCACCATAAATATCTCTTACAGATGTTCGCACCTTCACGGGTGCGTGGATTGAAACTAATAGCCCCTTTACTTTCAAAGTAACTTACTAGTTCGCACCTTCACGGGTGCGTGGATTGAAACGATACTCGTTTTTACTTGCGTCACTTGCGCCATTGTTCGCACCTTCACGGGTGCGTGGATTGAAACCGCCTAGGTGGATTAGAAGTCCGTACTAAGGGTGGTTCGCACCTTCACGGGTGCGTGGATTGAAACTTACAGCTTTAGAACGTACAGCAGAAGTACAGGTTCGCACCTTCACGGGTGCGTGGATTGAAACTTTAAGTAGCATTTGCTCATCTGCTGCTAGGCTTGTTCGCACCTTCACGGGTGCGTGGATTGAAACTTTAAGTAGCATTTGCTCATCTGCTGCTAGGCTTGTTCGCACCTTCACGGGTGCGTGGATTGAAACGTGACATAGATATAGGATGCGCGTAAACAACGTCGTTCGCACCTTCACGGGTGCGTGGATTGAAACATTGTTCGCGTGCCAGCCTTATGCTTCTCAAATGTTCGCACCTTCACGGGTGCGTGGATTGAAACTGCTATGTTTGATAAAAACGATAATCCCACTACGTTCGCACCTTCACGGGTGCGTGGATTGAAACGTAAAGTTACCGTATAAGGATTATAAAGATGGCGTTCGCACCTTCACGGGTGCGTGGATTGAAACATCGCGCCACCGCTAAACAGCAGATTAACCACTGGTTCGCACCTTCACGGGTGCGTGGATTGAAACTTCACACTCTTTTGTGGCTAGCATAAGCCAATGAGTTCGCACCTTCACGGGTGCGTGGATTGAAACCTCATCGCTTATATGCTCAAATGCCTCATATCTAGCGTTCGCACCTTCACGGGTGCGTGGATTGAAACTCACCCATTAACACTATTTGATTATTATCAAGCGTTCGCACCTTCACGGGTGCGTGGATTGAAACACCAACGACCACTCAATGATGCACGCAATGGCGTTCGCACCTTCACGGGTGCGTGGATTGAAACAGCAGAACGGGCAGCCATCGAACAGTCCTACATGGTTCGCACCTTCACGGGTGCGTGGATTGAAACCGCTTGAGATTGACCGCATAAGAGCAAGCGAGCTTGTTCGCACCTTCACGGGTGCGTGGATTGAAACACCAGATTAGCAACAGTAGGGGAGTATACGTATGTTCGCACCTTCACGGGTGCGTGGATTGAAACTTCATAGAGCATAATAGGTTAACCGAGGCTTTAGGTTCGCACCTTCACGGGTGCGTGGATTGAAACTCCCAACACTGTTCATTCTCTCCCCAATCAAGGTTCGCACCTTCACGGGTGCGTGGATTGAAACTTCATAGAGCATAATAGGTTAACCGAGGCTTTAGGTTCGCAC
The DNA here is from genome assembly GCF_904846475.1 of Psychrobacter sp. LFX-11D. NCBI lineage: Bacteria > Pseudomonadati > Pseudomonadota > Gammaproteobacteria > Moraxellales > Moraxellaceae > Psychrobacter > Psychrobacter sp. LFX-11D. The sequence continues at coordinate 53 of NZ_CAJHAV010000004.1, read as the reverse complement.
CTTCACGGGTGCGTGGATTGAAACTCCCAACACTGTTCATTCTCTCCCCAATC